>CAMBBY010000010.1 GCA_945863825.1 uncultured Prevotella sp.
ACACAAGGAGTATCGTCGGCAGCGTCAGATGTGTATAAGAGACAGATACACCACATCCTTGAACGACAGTTATGCAACCTTCGGTGTCAACTGGACACAGTTTGACGGCAAGCAGGTTATCGGTTCCGTCACTCAGTATGGTGAGGATAAGCATACGGGTACTTTGAACTCCAGCAACTCAGCAGAGCGCCAGACGCTTGCCTGGACCGGACAGTTTGACTACGTTAACTCCTTCGGCAATCACAATGTCAATGCCACCTTGCTCGCCAATGGTTATCAGCAGACCATCAGCGGTGAGTATCACAAGGTAAGCAATGCCAACCTGGGACTTCTCGTGTCATACAACTATGCACATAAGTACTATGCCGACCTGGCAGCCAATGTGGTACATTCGGCAAAGCTTCCTGAGGGCAACCGCAATGCCATCTCTCCATCGGCAACTCTCGGCTGGAGACTCTCTGAAGAGAATTTCCTGAAGGATGTAAACTGGCTCAATGACCTCCGTCTTACTGCAGGTTATACCGTCTTGAACCAGGATCTTGATATCAAAGAGTACTTCATGTATGAGAATATCTTCACGGCTACCGGTACATGGTGGGGATGGTCTGACGCCAACAACGCCATCCAGACTTCAGACTCTCAGCGTGGTGGTAACGACAAGCTGGGCTTCATCAAGCGTAAGGAGTTCAACGTAGGTTTGAATGGTGCCTTGTTCGGCAACCGACTCAGCTTTGCCGTGAACTACTACAACACGGTGACTGATGGTTTGCTTGCTCAGCCAGACTACATCTATCCAAGCTACATGCATACCTACTGGCCTGTATCTACATTCGTGCCATACATCAACTACGGCAAGAACCGCCGCACAGGTGTTGACTTCTCTCTCGGTTACAATGACAAGGTGGGAGACTTCGAATATGCTATCCAGGCATTCGGACAGACCAACAGTTCAAAGAACCTGAAGGTTGCTGAGAATGTAGAGTATGACTACATGCGTACAGAAGGCAAGCTCACTGATGCCCTTTGGGGATATGAGTGCTTAGGCTACTACAACAGTCAGGAAGAAATTGACAATGATAAGGTCAAGAGCTCTTTAGGTACAGTGAAGCCTGGTGATCTGAGATACAAGGACCAGAATGGTGATAATATCATCGACAGCAAGGACCGCGTGGTTATCGGTCGCTGGAGCGCCAAGTTCACCGGTGGTATGAATCTTACCTTGAAGTACAAGAACTTCACTCTCTTCGCCATGTTGACAGGTCAGTTTGGTGGCAATGCTCTCAAGGACGATACCTACAACTGGGTTTACGGTGAGCGTAAGTACAGTGACGTGGTACTCGGTGCCTGGACAGAGAGTAAATACAAGAACGGTGAGTCTATCACCTATCCTCGTCTGACAACACAGAGTAGTGACAACAACTTCTGTGCTTCCGACTACTGGATGTATTCAACCGACCGTATCGACTTGAGCCGCGTGCAGCTTACCTACGACTTCAACAAGTCTCTCTTCGGAGACAACAGTTTGGTGAAGGGCTTGCAGGTATATGTCAATGGCAGCAGCCTCCTGACGATAGCCGGTGAGCGCAAGCAGATGGAACGCAATGTAGATTCTGCTCCTCAAACCCGCAGTTTCACCATCGGTGCAAAGGTTGAGTTCTAATATAAAAATAAAGATAACGAAAATGACAAAAGTGATGAACAACTTACTATCAAAATATAAAATTGGTGGAGTGGTGCTCGGACTGGCTCTTTCGATAGGACTGACAAGCTGCGACGATATGTTCGAGCCTGCCATTGAAAACCATCTGGGTTTCGAGTATATGTACGACCATCCTGACTATGCTGATGGTGTGCTTGGCAACGCCTATACCCGTTTGCCAAACCGCGAATACAGGTTCAACGATGTCGCTACAGACGATGCAGTGAGCAACGATGCCACCGAATCTTTGCGTAAGATGACTGGCGTAGATAGCTGGACTTCAAGCAACAATCCGGTGGAAGCCTGGCGCGACTGCCGTGCAGCCATCCAGTATATTAACCTCTTCCTTGCCAATGTGGATAAGGTAAACTGGAACAGCGATGAGACTGTGCGTGCCATGTATGAGCAGCGTTATATCGGCGAGGCAAAGGGTTTGAGAGCACTCTTTATGTACTATCTGCTCCGTGCCCATGGTGGTTGGGCCAATGGAACACTCCTCGGTGTGCCTAATATTCTTGAGCCAACGGATGTAAACTCAGATTTCAATTCTCTGGAGGTGCGTGCTTCTTTTGCCGACTGCATGAAGCAGCTCATTGAGGATGCAGAAGAGGCTGTACGTGTACTTCCTGTTGACTACAAGGATACGGATAACGAGACAATGACCGTTAATTGCCTTGGCAAATCCTATACAGTTACAAAGGCTACTTACAATCGTGTACTTGGTTCCAACTTCGCCGGACGCTTAAGTGGTCGTATCGCCCGTGCCGTTCTTGCACAGGCTACATTGATGGCTGCATCTCCAGCCTTTGCCGATGGCAGCGGCGTAACCTACGAGCAGGCTGCCAAATATGCCAAGGCTGTGCTCGACCTCAATGGTGGCATCTCAGGCATCGATATAAATGGTTTGGAGTGGTATGCAGACCCAAACATGAAGGATCTTGATGCGGCAGAATGTCCTAAGGAAGTACTCTGGCGTACAGAGAAGAGCGAGAACAATGATTTGGAGACCAAGAACTACCCACCATCAATCTATGGTCAGGGTCGTATCAATCCAACCCAGAATCTTGTAGATGCATTCCCTGCAGCCAACGGTTATCCTATTACAGATGACAACAGCGATTATGACCCAGCTAATCCATACGAAAACCGTGACCCACGTCTGGCTAAGTACATTATCTATAACGGTCAGAAAGCAGGTTCAGGAAATACTGTCATCAATACACAGGCAGATAACGCAGACAATCTCGATGGTCTCAACAAGGATGTTTCCAAGTCAACCCGCACAGGTTACTATATGAAGAAACTTCTCCGTCAGGACATCAACCTGGATCCTACGGTTAACGGCAAGGCTTATCATTATACAGCCCGTATCCGTTACACAGAGCTTTATCTGGATTATGCCGAGGCAGCCAATGAGGCTTATGGTCCTAAGGGTGGCACAGGTTACTCAGCCTACGATGTAATCAAGGCAATCCGTGAGCGTGCAGGCTTGGGAGAGTTTGGTGAAGATCCATACCTGGACGAGTGTGCACAGAGCAAGGAAAAGATGCGTGAGTTGATCAGAAACGAGCGCCGCATCGAGCTTTGCTTCGAAGGCTTCCGCTTCTGGGATCTCCGTCGCTGGAAGGCTAACCTCACAGAGGAGGCAAAGGGTATGAGCATCACCAACGAAGAGGGTAGCAAGAAATATACTCCAATCTCAGTGGAAACACGTAACTTCAAGGAGAATGCCTTCTATGGTCCTGTGCCATACGACCAGATTCTTAATTTCCCATCACTCGTTCAGAACACAGGATGGTAAAAAGAACAACATTTGGTAATAAAAAGAAAAAAAAGAAGATTATGAATAAAACATTCAGAAAAATAGGAACTGCAATCATGGGACTTGCCTTGGTAGCTGGTCTTTCTACCTCTTGTTCAAACGGAGATTGGGAAGATAGTCTTCAGGGAGGAACTGGCAATGGTGGCAACAACGGTAAGATATCTGTATATTTCGCTATGCAGGCACCTATCCGCGTTATCACCCTCGGTAATGACGATGATGCGGTAAATACCGACGACAATGCTCATCAGTTCAAGTTGCAGGCAACTTGGGGTGGTGGCTACAAGAATACCAAGGACTGTAAGATCAGCTATCAGATAGATCCTTCTCTTCTGCCAGAAGGCAGTGGTATGGAGGTGCTCCCTGAATCCTACTATACCCTGGAGGATCCTAACACCCTGACTATCCCTAAGGGAAAGATTATTGGTGGTACAACAGTGCATCTTACTGATGCCTTCTTCAACGATCCGAAGGCTGCTACTACTCACTATGTGCTGCCTGTAAGACTCGTTTCTTCCCTCACAGGTGATTCTATCATTGAAAAGCAGAACTACCAGATGATCTGTGTGAAGTACAAGAATCAGTACTCAGGTATGTATTGCAAGACAGGAACTACCAATATCCCGGATTTGAAGACCATTACCCACAAGAATGAGGATGCCTTGGATGTGGTTTCAACTGTAGGTTTCAACACATCTTCCATCACTTTCTCTTATCCGATAAAGGAGTGGAAGCATGATGATGCAACGGATAGCTGGAGTCAGATTGATGCAACCAAGGAGATGACCTTGACGCTGGCATTCAATGGTGAAAACTGTAAGGTTCTTCAGGATGGCAAGGAGATCGGTACTGGTACTTTTGCTCCTCGTGGCATTCAGGATTTCAGCGACAAGAACCGTATGGCTGATTGTCTGAAGATCAAGTTTAATGCTACTGTAGTGACCAATGCTGGTGATGCAGAGCACGAGAAAACATGGAACATCTCTGCCGACTATGTGATGTCTATGATGAGTCGTGGCAACAAGCTTGAGTCATGGAAGTAATTTCGTAACAAACTAATGAAAATGAATTTAGTAGTATGAAAGTAAATAAATATATTATATCTGCACTGGTCTGCCCATTTGTTTTGGGCAGCTGTGCAGACTGGGATGACTGGAAATATGACGTCGAGAAGCCTCAGACCATCGCTCAGTATGAGTACCTCAACGACTATGCGCCATTGAAGGAGTATCTGGATCGTGATGCTCATCCTGGCTTTAAGGTAAGTGCAGCACTTGCCGTGGACGAGTTCAACCAGCAGGGTCCTCTCTTCCGTCTTGCAGCCCATAACTTTGATGAGATTGTTGCAGGCAATGCCATGAAGATGGCTTCCTGTGTCAACGACCAGGGTGTGATGGATTTCAGTAAGGTATCTTCCTTTGTACGTGCAGCAGAAGATGCAGGGTTAACAGTTTATGGTCATACGCTTGCCTGGCATGCTCAGCAGCCTAGAAAATGGCTTGAGAAACTTATTGCAGACAAGGAACTGGATGTAGATCCTGATCAGAAGACTTTTACGGAACTTTCTCGCCAGACTTATCAGGATGGTCCATTCCCTTTCTATCAGATGGGCTGTGCTCCTGATATCATTAATGGTTCTATTCACTTTGTGCCAACAGGCGACTGGTCGCAGTTCTTCTGCATGACGGGTTGTAGTATGAAGGCTGGCAACTATGTTGCTATCTTGCATATCAAGTCAACCAAGGATGGTATGATTTCACTCACCGCACAGAATGGTTGGGGTGCTGAAGCTCAGAAAATCACTCAGAAGTTTACCGTTAAGGCTAACGAATGGGTTGATGCCGAGGTTGCTCTTAATGACATCCAGGGTGGAAACTATGATTTCATCCTGTTGCCTGAGACTTTTGATGGTACACTTGATCTGCAGTCTGTCACTATCGGTCAGTATGAGTCGCCTGCCATGGAGGTGGAGCAGGAGGTAAAACATCAGACTTATCAGGATGGTCCATTCCCTTACTATCAGATGGGCTGTGCTCCTGATGTCATTAATGGTTCTATTCACTTTGTGCCAACAGGTGACTGGTCTCAGTTCTTCTGTGTTACCGGTGCGCCTCTCACTCCAGGTAATTATGCTGTTGATGTAGAGATTAAGTCAACCAAGTCAGGAAACATCAAGATGACTGTTCAGAACGGTTGGGGCGGTGATGCCGAGAGTCGCGATGGCACTGTAGCTCTGAAGGAAGGCTGGACAACAGCCCGATTCAAGATGACTCTTGAGCAGGGTGGTAACTACGATTTCATCCTGAAGCCAGAGACATTCGATGCAACACTCGACTTGAAGTCTGTCACCATAAAGAAGATTGTCAAGACGAACTCTATCCCTCTCACTCCTCAGGAGAAATCAGATACTCTTACCTGGGCTATGAACAAATGGATAAGTGGCATGATGCAGGCCACTGAAGGCAAGGTGAAGGCTTGGGATCTCATCAACGAGGCTATCTCAGGTGGTGGTAATGTGAATGGCTACTATGCTCTTCAGACTGAGGCTACCAGTGAGCATAATCCACAAGATTTCTACTGGCAGGATTACTTCACACCAGAGATGTATGGTCCTATCGTAGAGAAGGCGGCTCGTGATGCTTATGCTGCGGTAGAGGGTACAAACCCTGAAGACCTCAAGCTCTTCATCAACGATTATAACCTGGAGTCTGACTGGGACACCAACCACAAGGTGGAGTCGCTCGTTTACTGGATTGGCGTATGGGAAAAGAAGGGTAAGGAACTCGGCTGGAACACCAAGATTGATGGTATCGGATCACAGATGCACATCAGCTACTACGAGAATGAACAGACTCTGGAAAGCAAGAAGAAGGCCATCCAGAACATGCTCAAGATCATGGCAGAGACAGGCAAGCTCGTCCGTATCTCAGAGATCGATATGGGCTATGTAGATAAAGATGGCAAAGATGTTACTACTGCTCAGCTGGAGAAGCTTCCTATTGAAGAGCGTGTGGCTAAGGAAAAGGCTATGGCTGAACACTACAAGTGGATTATCGAGCAGTATTTCAAGATCGTTCCTGTCAGTCAGCAGTATGGTATCTGCCAGTGGTGTCTCACCGATTCACCAACAGACAGCGGTTGGCGTCCTGGACAGCCTGTAGGTCTTTGGAACCTCAACTATCAGCGCAAGCCTGCTTACGGTGGTTTTGCTGATGGTCTTGCTAATAAGCAGCAATAGGACATTTAGTTTAGGTTTTATCATTTAAAGATTAACCGAAATATATGTTAGTCGTGACAGGTCAGTTGAGCCATGAGGCTCGACTGACCTTTTTGAATTCTCTTTTTTACACCACGCAAAGGCGTTGAGTGTAAAAGGCATATCTTTGAAAAACTAAACTCAATAAATTGAATGATGAAGAAACTGATAATTTTAGCAGGTTTATTGGTGTCTTTGCAGGTGAATGCGCAAAATTATGCCAAGCAGTGGTGTGCTGACAATGGTGATGGTACTTATACCAATCCAATCATCAACTCAGACTTTCCTGACCCTGACATTATCCGCGTGGGGGATACCTATTATTATGTATCTACCACAATGTTCTATTTCCCTGGTGCGACAATCTTGAAGTCGCACGACTTGGTGAACTGGGAATATTGTGCCAATCCTCTCCAAAAAATAGCGGAGTCGGAGCCTTTTAATCTCCAGAATGGATATAATCAGTATTCCAAAGGGCAATGGGCTCCTAGTCTGAAATACTACCAAGGTAAGTTTTACCTTCACTTCATCGCCTTCAACCATGAAAAGTTTGCCGATGGTGGTGACTTCCTCTTGACGGCTACAGACCCTGAGGGTGAGTGGAAGGTGCAAAAACTGAATGGCTTCTATTATGATTCTGGTCTTCTCTTAGATGAGGCAACGGGATGCCGCTTTGTGGTGGCAGGTATCAATGAAATCAGTGTGACCGAGTTGGATGAAAACTTCAATGCCATCGGTTCCTCTAAGCGGATTATCAATAAGCCAAACTCTGGATTGGAGGGTAGTCACATGTATCATATCGGTGATTACTATTATATCTATGCCACATACGGTGGAGGTTATGACCATAGCCAAACCATCTTCCGTTCCAAGAATCCGTTCGGACCATACGAGGAGCACGATGGATTGCTTTTCGAAAAGCAGGACATCCATCAAGGGGGATTGGTACAGACGCAGACAGGCGAATGGTGGACGATTCTCTTCAAGGATGCAGGTACTATCGGGCGTATTCCGTATCTCGAACCTGTGGTTTGGAAAGATGGATGGCCTGTTCTCGGTAACAATGGCATTGATGTGAGCAAGGGTGGCAAGTCGTACAAGAAGCCTAATGTAGGTAAGGAATATCCAAAAACATACTTGCCAACCAATGATGGTTTCAACACCGACAAGCTTGGGATGCAGTGGGAATGGAACCACAATCCTGACAATTCGGCATGGTCTTTGACCGAACGACCTGGATTCTTGCGCTTATACACGTCGGGCATTGTGAAGGAAGGCACCGACACCAAGCTCAACGAATTCTTACAGGCGCGCAATACCTTGACCCAACGCATGTTTGGGTACGATAAGGAGGGTGCCTCTACTTCCACCGATACGTATGGCACGATTTGCTTAGATGTATCCCATATGAAGGAAGGTGATGTGGCTGGGCTTTGTGTATTCCAAGACCCCCATGCTTATGTTGCAGTAAAGATGATCGACGGCGAGAAAAGAGTGGTTTACTATCGTGCTCCTTGGTGGGAACCAAAGGCTGATTGGCAGGGTGTAGTAGATGATAAGGAACATTATAGGACGTTTAGCACACCTACCGCTTCACACAACGATAAGATTTATCTTCGGGCAGTGGCCAATTTCAAAACCAATAAATTGAAGTTCTATATCAGTTGGGACAATCAGAAGTGGTATGATTTGGGCAAGGGCATCGAAACCGAGATGCGCTATACCCTCAAGATATTCACAGGCAATCGCTTTGCCATCTTTAATTATGCAACCCAGCAGAATGGAGGCTATGTGGATGTGGATTGGTTCTCGACAGAAGAGACTGTTGATGAAAATAAATTCAACGATTTGACTGCCATTGAGCAAGTAGAGTCGAAGACTAAACGTATTGTTTCTCGCCAGTTTTATAATGTGTCAGGTGTAAAGTTACCGATACCTCAGCATGGCTTGAACATTGTGAAGACGCGTTATGAGGATGGAACGGAGAAAACTTATTCTTTTGTTAAGCAATAAAAATCTAAATGAGAAGGTCGGTTGAGCCGTAAGGCCCGGTCGGCCTTCTCCTAATAGCGGGAATGGTTCGTAAAAAATAACATATATGATGAAACGATTAACGATAAACTCTAAACTGATGATATGGCTTGGCATCTGCATCGTCTTTGTATGCATTTGCCATTCTGCCGCTACTTACCATTTTTATTACTTGGAACAGTGCAATACGTTTTATTGGGATGCCGATGCCGTCTGCCAAACCTTGGCTAAGCCGGGTGGGGTGGCTATTGTATTGGCAGACTTCCTTATGCAGTTCTTCTGTTATGGGGCTGGGCCCGTTGTGTATGGTATCTTGATGACTTTGGTAGCTTATGCCCAAAGCTTATGGGTGAAAGAGGGAGCCAGATACCTAGGTTGCATCACGGCGGTTGCGATGCTGATGACACTTGTTTCCAATATGAGCTGTTTGCTTGCGGGCAGTGTGTGTTTGGTGATGATTATGTTCTTGGTGGCGGTTGTACTTCGTTGCAGACTTTGGTTGAAGGTTGTCGCAGTCGCTATGATAGCTTTGGTGGTAAGAAGAAATTGCTTGGTTCGAGAAGGCTCTGCGCTAAACTTCATGGTTTATCTGCCTTGGCTTATGGCTGTGGTCGTGGGGGTGTTGCAACTTTGTTATGTTTATCTGCAAAAGCAACTCGGCAAGTATGGCTTGATGGCTCAGTGTGTGGTTGTGTTAGGGGCGGTTGTTGTCCTGTTTGTTTCTAGCTATCAAGCTCAGGACGAATATATGAAGAAAATCTATTATTATGTTCGTCACCAGCAATGGGATGAGATTATCAACCGTAGCAATAGCCGTGGTGCCAAGGGCAATGTCACCTTCCAACTCTGCCGCAATATGGCACTCGCCGAGAAGGGAGAACTGGGAGAAAAACTGCTGATGTTTGACCAACAAGGCATGAACAGTATCATGACTTCCGATTTGAAGACCTTGCAGATGAGCATGCTTATGATGGATGTCTATTATGCGATGGGCTATGTGAACATGTCGCAGCTTTATGCCTTTGAGGCTCAGGAGTACATGGATAATAAAAGCCCATATCTTTGGCAACGATTGGTGGATACGAACATCGAGAATGGCGCCTATGAGGTGGCAGAGAAATATATCAAGCTTTTGGAGCGTACCTTGGCTTACCGTGAATGGGCTAAAGAACGACGCAGATTTCTCTATAACGACAAGGCTGTGAGGGCAGACAAGGTGTTGGGAATGAAACGCAAGTGTATCTTCTCCGATGATAAGTTGATGGGCAACGGTGGCTTCGACAACGACTTGGCTTCCATCGTCAAGGCTTGTCCTGAGCATCGTGCCACTTTGGAGTATTTGGGAGCGATGTATATCGTGGCGAACCAACGTTCCAAGTTCTTGGCTCTGATGAAGCAATACATGGGAACGAAGGCTATGCCGCACATTCCTGCCTCCTTTGCCAAGGCAATGGAAGTGTTTCGTAAAAATCCAGAATGAAAGAGTGATTAGATTATGTGAATCCAATAATAAGTGTTTGCAAAATGATGTGCTATATATATAATAATGTGAAATGCAGAATCGGTAGAGTAGTGATGGCTTGCCTCGGATTATGTTTGTTGGCAAGTTGTTCTTCACGAGTGGTTGTTGATAAGCAACTCTCCGAGTCGCCTAAGATATTTCCGGATTATCAGAATGTAACGATTCCAAGTCAGATGGCTCCGCTCCATTTCCGAGTGGAAAAAGAGCCAGGCGAGGTTGTCGCTGCCATTTTTTCCACAGACGATGGAAAGAGCGTAACGGTTCAGGCGGATGATACAGAAGTCTGTATCGGTGAGGGTGATTGGAAAAATCTCATAACTTCCGCTTCTCGCATCGAAGTACAGGTAGTTGTGAGAAGAGGTGAGAATAATTGTGGTCTCAAGCCTTTCTCGATCCACGTCTCGCCTGATAGCATTGACCCCTATATGGCTTATCGCCTAATCGAACCAGGCTATGAGCAATGGTACAAGATGGGCATCTATCAACGTTGTCTTTCCGATTATTCGCAGTCGCCTATCTTGGAGAATACGGTGACGGGGAATAATTGCATGAACTGTCACAACTTCTGCAATCGGAATGCCAAACAGATGATGCTGCATCTGCGTGCTGGAAAGTTGGGAGGCACATACGTGATGCAAGGAGATGGTTTGGCAAAGAAGTTGAGCATCGATGTGGATAGTATCAAGTCGTTGGTTTATCCAGCTTGGCATCCTTCAGGCAAGTTGATCGCTTTCTCAACCAATGATACCCATCAGGGTTTTCACTCATCAGACAGAAATCGCATTGAGGTCTATGACCAGAAGTCGGATGTCGTGGTTTATGACTTGGCATCCAACCATATCTTTACTTCTCCTTTATTGAGCTCGCAACGAAGTTTTGAAACTTATCCTTGTTTCTCACCAGATGGCAAGCGTCTCTATTTCTGTACCGCAGATAGTGTGGAGATGCCTCGTCGTTATAAGGACGTGAAATATAGCGTTTGTTCCATAGCCTTTGATGCTGCCCATCATGCTTTTGGCACCGAGGTTGATACGCTTTTTTCAGCTCATACGACAGGTAAAAGTGCCGTAATGCCTCGCATTTCTCCAGATGGCAAATGGTTGGTGGTTACGGTAGCCGATTATGGTTGTTTCCCTATTTGGCATCATGAGGCAGATCTTTGTATCATCAATCTCCAAACCAAGGAATGTCAACCTTTGTCGGCTGCCAATAGCCGAGATACCGAGAGTTATCACTCATGGAGTAGCAATGGTAGATGGCTCGTCTTTGGCTCGCGCCGAGTAAATGGGCTTTATACGATGCCTTATATTTGTCATATCGACAAGAACGGCAAGGCTTCCAAGCCATTCCTTCTGCCACAGAAATCTCCTGATTTCTACGACAAGTGCTTGAAATCATTCAATATTCCCGAGTTCGTGAAGGATAAAGTGGAGTTGAAAGACATAGAGAAAAAATAATTTTTTCTCGATTTTGTTACCACCACCTAAAATATAGGGAACTACAAAGGGTGATTCTACTGGTCTCTGGGACCTCAACTATTCCTTAAAATGGCACGAAAACGCACTTTTTCTCACTTTTTTTTCGAGAAAAAGTGCGTTTTCGTGCCAAAATCTTTAATTTGGCTTCCCAGAGAAGGATGTGATGTATTCTCATCTGTATAGATTTCCTCTGTTTTGACCAAACATTTGGGGAATCTGGAATATTTTGGGCAAAAACATTTGGGGAATCTGGAAT
>CAMBBY010000011.1 GCA_945863825.1 uncultured Prevotella sp.
GATTCGCCTTAGTCTCGTGGGCTCGGAGATGTGTATAAGAGACAGGATATACATATTCCGTCTTATCCACATAGAACTTGTCTTCTTTGCGGATGCGTTCAAAGGTCTGTATGCCTATAGGATATAATTTTCTTGCCATAATCTCTTGCTTTACTTAATGCGATGGCAAAGATAAGCATTTTTCTTGAAAGTAACAAGTCTATATGGATTATTTACAATTGGAATTCCCTATTGCGGTCATTTTAGTTCCTACTATAGGCGAGGCTTGGTCGCTAATATCCTATCATACATTTTCTTATTATATTCCGCCACAAATAATAAAAATAAACGATTTGGCGGTTTTCATAGGTATGAAAACCGCCAAATTATAACATATTGTATATTCTATGGCAGGATATAGCATAAACATTGCCATACCATTACAGCGTAAAACGATAGCCCACAGAAACCGTAAAGGCATTTGTCTTAGACTGGCTTGGCATATTGGCCATCTTATCCACCTTGCTCAATCCTAACTGATATCTCGCATCCAATATCACATTCTGATACTCGTAAGCCACGCCAATCGGAATAGAGACATCACATTTCTTAGCTGGCCATTTCTCATCAAAGGATTCTTTCTCCTCATACACCGAATGGCCGGAATTATCAATCGTAATTTCCGAAGAATCCCCCTTATATTTAGCATTACCCAAGAGGAAGCCAGCCTGTACGCCCAGCAGCAAAGCCAACTGGCGTGTGACGTAGGCCTTCACCATCAGAGGCACTTGAATATAGTTCAGGTCCACGTGCTGGTTGTTATACCCCGTCAGCACCGTCTTGCCATTGTCCTTACTTTCCGTCTGATAACTTGGCCATCGGAAGCCCTGTTTGGCATAATAAGCTCCCAAGCTGATGCCCACCTGTTCAGTAGCCCGATATTCGAAATCAACACCGCCCATAAATCCAGCTTGATATTTGGATTTCATATAGTCAGCATTTTCTTCAGTAGTGAAATAGATTTTATTATTACTCCAATTAGAGAGCACCACACCAATACGAGGGATAACAGATATTTTCCCCACAGGATTTTCTACATCTTGCGCCACGGCTGTCATTACAGAAAGCACCATCAAGGCGACTGCCATCATATACTTTTTCATACTATTCATATTTTGAGAATGATTATATAAGAAAAACGGCACAATTCCATAAATATTGCATCAAGAATCTGCAATTTCAAGAAATAGACCTGCAAGCCAACGTACGTCTGCTTCATTAGATTTGTCCTTTCCACAACATCTTGAAAAAATCCAACACGTAGATACATTCAATGTTTCCCATGCGTCGGTTTATCGGATCCAAGGAGACTACCAATTGGCGACTGTCAGGATAATCTTCCGCAAAAGCCTTCAGTCCCTTCAAATGGCGATACATAACCTCTTCCACCGACTTGATTTCAATCGCAATTCGGGCATCACCAATCACCGCATCAACCTCTAATCCCGTATAAGTACGCCAATAGCTCAACTTCTCTTCACTCTCAGAATAAGAAAGCCATGCACGCAATTCCTGAATAACTAAATGTTCGAAGGCATGTCCATACTCAGCCGTACCTCGCACCAACTCCTTTCGATGCAATAAATGATTGACGATTCCAACATCAAAATAATAGAAGCGAGGAGCTTGCACCAAGCGGCGCTTCAAAGTCTTCGTATAAGCTGGCATACGGAATCCCAACAACGTATCTTCCAATATATCAAAATAGCTAACTACCGTATTGGCACTAACCCCACAATCTTGGGCTATATTGTTATTGTTTACCATCTCGCCATCCGTAAGGGCAGCAACCTCCAAGAAACGTTGGAACGCATTCAGATTACGAACCAAAGCTTCTTCTTTGATTTCTTCCTTCAAATAGACATCTATATAAGCAGATAGACGACGATGTGGATTCTTTGCCAAATAATGAGGCGGCAACATTCCATAGTTAATAGCTTGCTGGAGATTGAAGTTAGGAATCTCTGTCGTTACAAATGGAAAAAGATATACAGGATATGCCCTTCCACCCAAAGTATTATACCCATTACGTTTCAACTTGCGAGCACTGGAGCCACACAAGATAAACACCAAGTTCTTTTCAGACATTAAGCGATGTACTTCGTTGAGCAATTCTGGCACCTCAGGTATTTCATCAATAATGACAAGTGTACCCTCCGATTTGTCACAAAGCATCTCATACAACAATGTGGGGCGACGTTTCAATCGTCCTTTCATTGCGGTATCCAACAAGTCAATATAGATTGCATCGGGATATTTCTGACGCAAAAAAGTACTTTTTCCTGTCTGACGAGCACCAAACAAGAATATACTATCTTCTAACTCTTTATCTATGTGACATATACGTTCAAACATCATTGAATCATTTAATCGTTTTTACTGCGGATTTTCAATGAAAATCCGCAACACTACTGAGGATATTCCATAAAAATCCGCAGCAAAGATACGATTATTTCTTGAGACGACCAAGAAATCTGCAATTTTTCTTATGACGCATTCCCCCATATTTCTCAAGTTTCTTATTCGTTATGCAAACGAAGCTGATTACCCAAGCAAGTAACTTTAGTTAAAGTTCAACAATAAATATCACTTTAATTATCAGACATTTGGAAATATCTTTGAAAAAGATTATCTTTGTGCAAGATATTTCTAATGCAAAGCTTATGGAATTTAAGAAACTCATAGATAGAGGGGCAGAATTAGAGCGAATGAATGAAGCCCTTCATAGAGAAGAGACTCAGTTTATCGGCATTTTTGGGATAGAGAAAGTTTGTCGTGTCTAACTATAGGCGTAAATCAAGAGGTACAACAATTAATATTTTTTCAACGCCAAATTTTAATTGGTTGCTATTCAGCAGTCCCTATTTATAGGAGTTGCTGAATAGTTACATTGTTTGCTCTTCAAATATTGTTTGCACACAAGAAAAGAAATGGTAGATCTTTTATTTGACAATATATCCCGTGCCTCTTCCTTTCCCTACTTTTTGGATTTCTCCAGCATCCAGCATTTCTTTTAATGTTCGTTCGATGGTGCTGATACTGATGTCTGGGCAAAAGGCGGAGATGTCGGTCTTGGTAATATCTGCCCAAAAATGAATTTATCTGCCTCATTTTGATATCAAATGAGGCAGAAAAATCGAAAATGAGGCAGAAAAACCTACTTTGTCACAAAATTCCTAATGTTTTTGATCGCTTCATCACATTTTCCTGCTTTTGAAGGGACAATACCTAATGCACTTTTCACTTCTTCATATCTCACTACATTTTTTATATTCATTACGAAATCTATTCGATCATATTATGTAGCGAACTATGTTTATACTTAAAAAATATCGTTATTCTGCGCCAAATGCCTTTTTTAACCCATTTGGCGCAAAATAACCGTTCGTTATTTTGCGCCAAACAATATTTTTAGTATCTTTGCAGCGGAATAACGACTAAGCGTATGGCACAGAAGATTATCGGAAGAGAACAGGAAATCAAAGAGATAGAGGCTCTATACCAGGCAAACAAGCCTGTGTTTGCTGTTGTTTATGGCAGAAGACGAGTGGGAAAGACATTTCTGGTTAGGGAATTGTTGGACAAGAAACTCACCTTCTATCATACTGGTCTGTCACCATACGAGTTGAAAGGAAAGAAACTGAAGGAGCATCAGCTCAGCAACTTCTATTCTTCACTCGTCAAATACGGCAGTGACATCAAGACAGTTCCGACCGACTGGTTGGAAGCATTTGATGCACTCATCAAACTCTTGGAAAAGCAAGACCAAAGCAAACGCCAAGTTGTCTTCATCGACGAGTTGCCTTGGATGGACACTCCACGCTCAGGCTTTATCACAGCACTGGAACATTTCTGGAATGGATGGGGAGCAGGAAGAGAGAACTTGATGCTGATAGTTTGCGGTTCTGCGACATCTTGGATTTCAGACAAGTTGCTCAACAACAGAGGAGGTCTCTTCGACAGAACGACCGACGAGATTAAGCTTCGCCCATTCACTTTGGGCGAATGTGAAAGTTATTACAAGGAAAATGGTATTGTGATGTCGAAGTATGACCAAGTGCAATGCTACATGGCTACAGGTGGCATACCTTATTATATATCTATGCTCCAAAAAGGGAAAAGTCTGGCACAAAACATCGACCGTCTATTCTTCGAATCTAATGCCAAACTAAGCTTGGAGTTCGACCGTCTCTACTCTTCTCTCTTCACCAATGCCGAAGACTGCAAGAAGATAGTTCGACTGCTTGCCCAAAAGCAACAAGGTTTTACGAGAAAGGAAATTACGGAGCTAACTAAAATGCCTGATGGTGGAGGCTTATCTGCAACCTTAAAGACATTAGAAGTAAGTGACTTTATAGCATCCTATGTCAAATATGGCTATCCGAAGCGAGAAGTCTATTATCGCCTCACCGACTTCTACAGCAAGTTCTACCTCTCTTTCATAGATGGCAAAAAGACCACCAATCCTCGTTTTTGGCAAGACAACCTGCTCACTCCTGCCCTTACGGCATGGAGAGGGTTTACTTTTGAGTCACTTTGCTTCTATCACCTGCCACAAATCAAGCAAGCCCTTGGCATCAGTGGCGTGCAAACAGAAGCTACTCCTTGGAAAAGTCGCAAGGAAAAAGATGGGGCACAGATAGACTTGGTGATAGACCGTGCTGACCATGTTAGCAATATCTGCGAAATGAAATTCTGTGAGGACGATTTCTCCATCAATGCATCCTACGACAAGAACTTGCGCCATAAACTCAGTACATTCGTGGAAGAGACCAAATGCAAGAATGCCCTCCACCTAACGCTTGTCACGACATACGGATTGAAATTCAATGAGTATGCAGGACGAGTACAAAGCGTTATCACAATGGAGGATTTGTTCAGATGATGTGAGGCCAATCCTCTTGCTGCCAAATATACATTGTTGCTTCCCTCATAATTGATTCTTTTGGCGCAAATATAAAGCATTTTATCGGATTATGCAAGTTTTGCGGAGATTATTCGCATTATTCTCCGCAAAAATGCGGAGAATAGGAGAAAATAGCATCGCTATAGCGACTAAATCGAGTAGAACCTTGCTGTTATCTACTGGGATGCCCATCGCCGACTCCACCAGATGGTTGTCGATATTCACACCCAGTTCCCCCTCTTCTATCACCTGCTTATTTGCATAGTCGAGATGATAGGTTAATCTTCCGTCTTTCTGTTCGAAGACGAAGTTGTATTTGCCGTCAGGCGACTGCAATGCTTGCTGAGGATACACTTGCTCTACTACACCCCATATTAAGAACAAGAAGAGCAAAACACCCTTCATTCGATTTTTACATGTCATATTCCTTATTGTTTTGTTTCGTTATTACTTTATCATTGTTTCCATCCCTATAGCGGAGCTTTTTAGTCCCTACTAGGGACGAGGCTTGATCCCTATTAGGGACGAGGCTCAATCGCTAGTAGGGACGAGGCTCAATCGCTAGTAGGGACTAAAAGGCGACACTATTGGGTGTGTCTATCGCTTATATGGATAATACGCACTAAATGGACTTATTACTTAAAACGAATGATAAATGAAAATATTTCCCTCATTTATGCGAGAGTTACGAAAAAAGTTTGTATTTTTGCAGTGGGTTCGTAATGAAGCATCTTACAAGATAAAATCACGTAACCGAGAAGTCATCTTCAAGGGCATCGAGCTATCATGCTATTACGAAGGGTATGAAAGAGTGAAATATAGGACATAAATATTATAACAATGAAGACGACATCTGAAATACTAAACCTTTTGAAGTCGTACAAGAGTATCGCTACTTCAAAATATGGATTGACAAAGATTGGCATCTTTGGCTCAGTAGCTCGTGGTGAACAGACTGACGAGAGTGATGTTGACGTTTGTTACGAAGGCAAGGCTCCTTCTTTCTTGACATTAGACTTGATACAAACCGACTTGGAAAAGTTGTTTGGAGCCAAGGTCGATATGGTTAGGGTAAGAGACAGGATGAATCGCTTGCTTAAACAAAGAATCATGAAGGAGGGGATTTATGCCTAAAGTTCTTCTATACATAACAGCCAAAATCATTTGGAACTTTCTGTTCTATAACACAGATTTCCATGAGAACAGAGCTCATGTTCATGTAGGTAAGCGAGGAACAGAAGAACTCTGTAAGATTTGGTTGGAGCCAGAAGTAGAAATGGCAAAACAAGGAGACCTCACTGACAAACAAGTCAAAGAGGTTCTTGATATAGCAAAGAGATACCAAACTAAACTGCTTTACCAATGGAAGCAATTCAAGGAAGGTAAAACTATAAGAATAATAAAAATAAAAAAGTAAGAATATGTATCAGAATGAAGGTTATTGGAATGTGAAGCCTAAAATCAAGGCTGTATCGTTCCCAAAGAGAGGTAAGTTTGAAGTTACCCTGCAAGACGGTCGTTCTATAACGATGCCTATTTCTGCTTTTCCAAGCATGAAGAAAGTGCCTGTTAAAGAAAGAAGCAACTGGTATCTAATGGGAGGTGGCTTCACATGGGATTCATGCCCAGAAGTTATCCATATCGAACAAATTTTGGGTAACTACGCTAACTATTCACATGAGACCAATGCTTAATCATACTCTCTTAAATATTAGAATATAACAATATAGTCCAATCATTTAAAAGTAGAATAAGAAACAGACAGAAACAAAGAAACATTGACATAACATATTGAAGTAATCATAATTACGCGTTTACTATTTATTCGGAACATCCTTGAAATTTGGCGATAGATAAGATGTTAATCCAATAGAATAAGTTCGTAAATGCCCATGCTATAGCGTGGGCTGAACTTATCTTGGATTAACGGGCCACGCCAAATGCCTAAGGATGTAGATAAGGGAAGCTCACGCTTCTTTTATGCTCCATCTTTAGGCATTTGTTCGTTTAAAAAGCCCGTTTTTTCTGACAAGATAGTTCTACGCTCCTTTTTAGCTATAGCACATTATGCCAACACTTAATTGGATAGGAAAAGACAAAGTGGTGGGGCATCATAATGATGTGTCCTATCATGTATTGGAACATCAATACGGTTATTCTGCCGAAAAAGGGCAGACAACAGAACCAACCCATAGTGGCAACATGATTATCCATGGAGATAATCTGTTGGCACTCAAATCTCTCATGCCCATGTATGAGGGAAGAATCAAATGCGTCTATATAGACCCTCCTTACAACACAGGTAACGAGAATTGGGTTTATAACGACAATGTTAACGACCCTCATATCAAGAAATGGCTTGGAGAAGTAGTGGGCAAAGAAGGAGAAGACTTGAGCCGACACGACAAGTGGCTCTGCATGATGTATCCTCGTCTCGTATTGATGAAGAAGTTATTAAGCGAGGATGGTGCTTTAATTATAAGCATTGGATTCCATGAATTCATTTCATTAATAACTATACTTAAAGAGCTCTTCTCTACAAAACAAATCGTTACGATAACAGTACAAACATCAGGAGGGAAACCATCTGGAGGTTTCAACTATCAACACGAATATCTAATATTTGTTGTAGATAAAGAGTTCAAACCGTTAATTATAGATTTCTGTGGAGGTACTAATCGGCCTCCTTTTGAAGGTATGACACTAAGCACGTTCAATAAAGCAGAGCGTCCAAACCAAACATATCCAATATTTATCAATAAAAAGACTGGAAAATTCGAAGGTTGTGGAAAATCTATAAAAGAACTGCAAGATGAAGGCTATGAGCAAGATTATATTGACAAATATGTTTATAACTATTCAACAGCTCCTCATGATTGTGTGGCCATTTGGCCAATTACCAGCAAAGGAAAAGAATGCGTATGGAGACTCATACCAAAACGCATTAAACAAGATTACGAACTTGGCTATATTAAAATAACACCTAACATTACTGAACTTTCGCATATCAGGAAGTCAAAGGAGTTAAGGAAGTTAAGGAGTTAAGACGTATGTCTTGCAGCTTAATAACTACGCCAAAAAGACTATTGTCTTAACTCCTCAGCGACCGTAGGGAGCGATAACTCCTTTAACTTCATTAACTTCTGAACTTGCGAAACTTGAATTAATTAGAAAGGCTAACTTTTCCATTCTCTGAGCAGACGATGCGCTGCTCAGTTCCATTCTTCAGTTTCACGATGATGCCCACGGCACCCTGCTCGCTTGGCGTAAAGTAATCTACCGATGCGATATCGCCTGGTTCTGTATCAGAACTTGGCTCATATACGCAGACGAAAGGATGATTCCAAGCCTCACCCTTCTGGCGAGCCACGAAGGTCAATACCGGCTGGTCGATTACCTTATAAGGCTGGTTAGGCATACGTTCGTATTCCAGGTTGGCTTCATATCGAGCACCTTACCGCTTGGCGCATCCATCACCTTCATCTCCTGTCCCAGGTTGTGATAGAAATAATCGTGGGTCTTGTCGCCCCCTTCCTTCTTTCGGCTGCGGAATACATCGATGTAATAACCGCCCTTATCGCTGGTCTTCACAATGGCGGTAGTACGCTGCTATTCTGCCTGTGTTTCTGGTTCAAGGAAGCTTACAGTAGCATAGGTCATCTTTCCTTTTGTTTTACTAATAATACGATTGGGAAGGAGGAAATACGTAGCCTTTTATAGAGTTCTTAATTGTGTTAAAAATACTTCTTCTATAAGGTTATTCTGTTAACCACTTCCAGATAGGAATGACTTCTATGGTTATGCCATCTTCCTCGATGATTTCTTCCTCATCGTATGTTATGATGATGGTTTTCCTGATAGGATAAACCTTGTTTAGGGCGATGAGTGCTGCAACATCCCGCTTTCGGGTATCCATATCTTCAAGACTGAAGGAAGCCTGTATCGCCAGTCCTTCATCTGGAACGTAGAAATCCACTTCTATGTTCTGGTTGTAATAATACAGTTTCGGCATCTCATAGTTTCTGTTGTATTTCTTATGCAAGGTGATGGCGCATAGATTTTCCAACAAAGGCGACTTTGAGTCAGTAAGAAAGATGCTCAGCAAACCATTATCAGTAAAGTAATGCTTCTTGGCAGTTTCCTTTTCAGCAAATTTAGAGGCATAGTTGTCTAACGTAAATAAGAGACAAGCCTCTTTGGTGTATCGGATGTAGTCAATCATGGAGGCTGTATTGGTAGAAACGCCGGCACTCTTTACCATGTTGGCAAGTCTGTTGTAGGCGGTTGGCTGCATGATATTATCGGCAAGCCGCTTGATGGCAAGTCGTAAAGCATGATCATTCTTGATATTGTTTCTCTGCACCACATCGCCCAACACGATTTTCTCATAGAGTCCATTCAGCCAATGACGTTTGTTCTTATAAAGAAGAAGTTCCGGGAAGCCTCCCCATTTGAAGTATTCCGAAAAGAGTTGCTGCACTATATTTTTTTGCTTGCCATACTGCCAGTTCTCTTCGAGCGTAACGCCTTTGGCAACCAGATATTCTTTGAAAGAGAAAGGAAAAACCTTTTCGTCAAAGTAACGGGCTCCCAGAGTTGTGGCGATGTCACGGCTCAGCATCTTGGCATTGGAACCCGTGATGAATACCCTATATTTCTGATTGGCAAGACGGCGTGCAAAGTGTTCCCATCCCTCGATATTCTGAATCTCATCGAAGAATAGGATAGGTTTATAGGAGTACATGGTATTGTATGCCTGCAGAATCAGGTCGAAGTCTTCCACTTTCATTCCGTAGAGGCGTTCATCGTCAAAGTTGATATAGACAAATTCCTTGATGTCGTGCCCTTCGGCAAGGAATTGTTTGGCACGCTGATAGAGCAGATAAGACTTTCCTGCCTGACGGATACCTACAAGCACATATCTTCCCTGCTCCTCAAAGTCGAAAGGTCTCTGATAGAGTTCTATCTCCTGTATTTCGTTTTGTCCCTCCTTGATGAGAGTCTTGAAAACTTCTTTTTGCATGGTTCTATCTATTTGATTACCGTGCAAATATACGACTTTTATTTTTTGCTACCAAATAAATTACGCCAAATTTGTTTATTGCCAATAAACAAATCTGCTGTTTTTTATTTACTGGCAATAAACAAATCCGCTACATATATTCCTGCCATGCTCTCCAAGCGGTCCCTCGGGGACCACGTGATAGGGAACCGGTGAACATGAGACGAGCAACCGTTGCTCATGAAGCGGGCAACAAGTGCCCAAACTAATATCCACAATTTGGGCAATACATTATCTCTATTCCTACAGGTATTACAAACATAGGAGTATCAGAAAAGGGTGAAAACATTAATACACAATACTACACCGTATCTGGCGTACAGACCAATGACAAAACTAAGGGTGTGTATATCCAGAAGTCAACAGACAATACAGGTAAGGTAATCATCAAAAAGGTGATAAAAAGATAGAATTTTAGATACTCTATACATGAAGTAAGCTTCGACCAGCTATGAAGCCTATTTCATCCAATAGCGAAGCCGGTTTCATTGACAGATGAAGCCGGCTTCATTTTTATGTAATTCACGGTCTTTTTTTCTAAAATCATAAAAAGAACACCCATGTTCGCATGAAAAGTATTATCTTTGCAAAATAATTAAACCAACAAAATCAACAAACAACTATAACAATGAGAAATTACTTCAAACTTCCCCTGCTTGCCCTTGCATTAGCAATGCCAAGCACAGGCTTTGCCAAATCGTTTCCTAAAGAGAAAGACCTACGGATGGGGAAACAATAAGGGACTCGTGCTGATGAAGTCATGGGATCTGATACACTGGACCCACAAGATTGTCAACATCACCGACCTCTCCCCTAAGTTTGCAGAAATAGGTTGTGCCTGGGCACCGGAAACCATCTACGACCCTATAGCCAAGAAACTCATGATCTATTTCACCATGCGCTACAAGAACGAACGAAACCGTCTCTACTATATGTATGTGAACGATGATTTCGGCAAGATAGAGACGGAGCCTCAACTCCTATTCGAATATCCTATCGAAAACAAGACGGCCATTGACGGCGACATCTGTTATGCACAGGGCAAATACCATCTCTTCTACGTAGCCCACGACGGAACTCCAGGCATCAAGCAGGCAACCTCTGACTTCGAGCACTTCAAGCAGTTGGGACGTTTCAACGAGGGCGGCGTGATGTTCTCCACCAACTTCACCCAACCGAAGCATGGAGCCGTGGTTCACCTGACCAAGAAAGAAGCCAAGAAGCTTGCCAAGCAATGGGGACTGGACTACAACAAACTGGCAAAGTAAATCACTGAGCCCACTTTAAAAAGTGCCATCAAAACAGAGGTGTACTTCAAAATGCTTACAGTTTAAAACTAAAAAGCATAAGAAGAGCCTTTCTATATGAAAAATTGCATTTATGAGCCTGTTTTTGGCTTATTTTTGCTGTTTAACTTTCAAATTGATAGTGCTCTGACTTTTTCAAGTAGACTCAATACTGATTATTCAATCATCAAAAAAGGCTGCCCCATATTTCGGAGGCAGCCTTTATTTTATATTGTATTTTATTGATTGCTTTTTATTATAGCATATTATTTATTGCTATCATAAGCATTATGTTCTTCAGGATTTAGCAGGAACATTTTTCGGTTTCTGAAGCCTCAAGATCATCTGGATAAAACTTGGTATCATGATACAGAGCGAGAAGCCTACGGCATAATATACGGTCTTTTCATCACCATGGAAGAGGTCGATGAGCTTGCCATCACT
>CAMBBY010000012.1 GCA_945863825.1 uncultured Prevotella sp.
TCCTTCAGCTCTTCCTTCAGCTCTTCCTTCAGCTCTTCCTTCAGCTCTTCCTTCAGCTCTTCCTTCAATTCTTCCTTCTGTTAGTCCATCTTGATATCCCTCGTCACGGCTGGTGTCGAATAGGCTTTTCATATGTCTAACAGCTTCTAAATGACGGAAATAGGCGTGCTTGTCTTTTTGAGAGAGTGAATCTACACGCAGACGTTCGCGTGCCTCTGGTAATCCTGCAGCAGTGGCTTTTGAACTGATAGAGCCTGTTTTTAGAAATTCAATCCATTCATCAAGTGGAGTAGTTGCTACCTTGTCAAAATCATTGACACGTAGTATGTAGTACTCTGGGAATAAGTCACCAGGACTCTTCCTTGACTCCAATTTATCATCTTTGATACCAAAGAATTTCTCATTCTGTCGGATGGAGAGTTTAAGTGTATCATGTGGTTCGTGTTCACCGATGAACTCGGTTTTGCCATGGTAAACATAATCTTTGCCTTGTCCCAGTTCAAAATAGACGATGTTGATGGAATACACCTTGCGGACAGCTTCATATGGTTTGCCAAGACCAATATATTCCGTTATCGCTTTAGAAACTCCATAGAGCATGCGATGGAAATAGGTTTGCTCTCGACTGTTTTGTACTTCAATGATGCACAACTGTTCGTTTTCGCTTTCTGCCAGAATATCTACTCGGTTATATTTATCGTCCTCGTCTTCTTGGTTGCTTTCGCTTTCCAGAAAGCGGTGAATCTTAAATTTCTTTCCAAGTAATGAAGACAGGAAACCTTCAAGCACAACATAGTTTGCCTTGTTGCGCAGCAGACGTTTCATCGCCCAGTCGAATCTTATATAGTTTTCTCCGTTCATTGTCATTTCTTATTTGCTTAATACTTCGCTGCAAAGATACGCTTTTTATTCTAAACTTCCAAGAAAATCAAAAAAAAAGTGCAACGCTCAAATTTGAGCATTGCACTTTAATATGATTGATAGTAGGATTACTTCCACTTAGAAGCACCTGCTTCACTGTCAAGGTTTGTATTGAACTTGAATTCACCATTAGCTGGAGCTGTCCAAAGATCAGTCTCAGAACCCTTGAAGTCGATAAGACCTTCAATACCATATGTAACAGCGTCAGCACCGATAGGTGTGTAAGCAAAGTTAGTCTTGTATGAACCTGCTACAGAAAGCACTGTGCTTGCACCATTCAGAAGAACACTTCCCTTAGCGCCTGGTGTGTAAAGCTGAAGTTTTGCTCCTGCACTTCCGTCTGTAGCCATAGAAGGACCAAAGATGCTGTTGGTGATGTTCAAGGTTGCTGCATTTGTAGCAAAACGGAACAATGGTGTGTTAGCATTTGCTGTAGTCTCCATTGGAGCATAGCAGAATGTACAGTTGTTTACATTTACAGTAGGAGCCTGGGCAGTCTTACGTAAGTCGCAAAGCATAATAATGTTTGTAATAGTACAATCATCGAATGTTACGTTGCGGAAATCTCCACCCTTATCTGCGATAGTTACAACACCCTGATCACCGACACCATCAATTGTACAACCCTTGAAGGTAACGTTCAGGAAGTTGTCGTTGTTCTTCTGACCTCTTACTACACCACGGAAACCGCGGATGTAGCAATCGTTGAAGATGAGTTCACTGATGGTAGAACCAGTACCGCTGACATTGATAACCTGACGGCCACCGAAGCCCTTATCTGTACCAGCGAGGAAGGCATCCTTATCAGCTTGCTTATCGCTAATCATATCGATGCTTTCAAACTTCACCTTATCGATATTAACACCCTTCTTGACGCTCATACCGCCGGAGAAGGTGAACTGAGCGTTACCGCCCAATGTCATACCGGTTATGAAGGTTACATTGCGGTCGAGACTGATAGAGTTGTTGATCTTGTATTCCTGTTCACCACGGAGGATGATAGTCATACCGTCCTTTACCATATTCCAGAACTCAGCAGTCTTCAATGTATCCTTAGCTTCCTTAGCATCCCAGTTGCGGGTATCCAACCACATGCCTTCTCCATACTTCTCGTCGAAGTTGACGCTAGCCTTGGTTGTAGCTGTTGTTTTACCTGCATAGGTAGTATTATTGAAGTCAGAAGAACTGTCGTATGTCTTGAATGTGTATGATGTTTCTGGCTGCAAGCCATAGACATCTACATATCCCTGAGCATAGTCAGCATCGCTTACTTTAACTGAGATGGTATCATGGCTTTCTGCGTCTTCGGCAGGGCAAGCCATTACATACTTGATTTTCTGACCACCTTCAGCCCAGGATACACGAGCAGCGTTATCAATAGCCTTGGCACCAGAAACCTTTGTTGGGTAGTTGATGCTCTGAGCCTTTACCTCATAATACTCAGATTCCTTGTTGTTGCCAATACACTTGATTCTTACACCATACTTCTCGTCCCATCCTAAGTCATCGAAAGTATAGGTATCATCCTCTGTTGTGGCTTTCTTGATTACTTTCAGGTGATTTGTGCCATCCTCATCTGTAGATGTCACAAGACCCAATTCCAACTCATAACTGGTGGCGCCCTGGATTTTATCCCATTCTACCTTCAAGTTATTTGAGTTGACCGTTGCGCTTGCAATTGGACGGAACAAACGAGGTGCATCGCCCAAGTTGTCATCGTCGCTACAGCTTACCATTGTGGTACCAACTGTAGCAGCGAAAAGCATAGACAATATATATTTATTGTATTTCATAATTACTTATTTTTATTTGTTATGGACTACATAACCCGATTTACTTGTTGCGAATAGCATAACCTTCGTTGGACAATACACCGTTTGAAGAAGCAATGTTGTCCTTAGGGATAGGCAAGATATATGGAGTTACCTTTTTGCGGAGAGGCTCCATGTCTTCTGCACCTGTTGTCACAACTCCGTCTGTCAAACCAAACCATGAGTATAAGAAAGCCTCATTCATGACACCCTTCTTGATAGTGTTGCCATCTGCGTCGGTTCCATACTTTGTGTTTGTTGTTGGATCAGTATCACTGACAGACATGTATGTATCCAAGAACTTGATATATTTCAAACCATCGAAAGAAGCTCCTGCAGTCTTGATGTCATCATCTGCAAGTGTTGTTGCCTCTTTGTATGGGCTTGCGCTATTATCACGATAAGTGAAATAGTTGTTCTCGAACTGAATCTCGCCATTTACATAGTTGTAGTAGAGGCGTGGTGCGATACCCATATCAACAATTTCTTTAGTCTTGTCGTAGATGAATTCACCATTCTCCAGACGGAGCTGGTTATAGTTCATAGTTACGTCGCGAACCCACTCCAAAGTATTAACGATGGCATCAGAGTAGTAGTTCCAACGAACGAGGTCGAACTTACGGATGCACTCGCCACCAAACTCCCAAGCACGCTCGTTGATGATAGCTTTCTTGAAAGAGTCGTAATCGTTGAGATTATCAACATATTCATTCACCATCTCGTTCTTGTTGGTTGCATTTACAAAGGCACGGTTACGAACTCGCTTCAACATTTCCTTTGCCTCAGCAGTAGGACCATTGTTGATTTCGTTATCAGCCTCAGCGAGGAGCAACAATACATCAGCATATCGGAGAATAGGGAAGTTGATACCTGTACCCTTAGATTCAACGTTGTTGACACTCAAATCCATGCGGCACCATTTAGCTGGCTGGATGTTGACGCCATCCACTGCTGCCTGCTTGTTGTCGTACAACCAACGGTAGTTAGCACATGTAGCCTTCAGACGCTGGTCTTGTGCATTGAATGAGCATGCATAGCTTGGAGTCAGGTTGGTATAAGTTGTACCAGCACCCTTAGAACTTGAAACTACGCTCAAGCCAAGGCACCAACCGATGTCACCACCTGAGTTTGGAACATAACCCATCTCGAACAATACATCACCATTAGCTGGGTTGCAGCCGTTGATTTCATTATCAAAAATCTGCTTGAAGTTGTTGTTGAGCTGACGGTCCTTCAAGGAAATCAACTTCTTGGCATAAGCCTTAGCAACCTTGTAGTAATCGTCTGCAGAAGTAGCTGTAGCCTCGTTACCATTTTCATCTACATAATGTACAGTATATTCGTCGCCTGTACCTGTGCTGCGGGCCATGGTACCATTAGCCTGCATAGAGTAACCGGCACGGAACATAGCCAACTTGGTGATGAAACCGAGAGCGAACTCACGGTTCATGCGCTCTACTGTAGCTTTGCTGCTCCACTGCATCTCACCCTCATTGTTGATGAGGTCCTGAATCAAGCGAGTATAGATGATGTTCTTATCTGTACGTGGATCATTGTGCATATCGTCCTTAGATGTAGGAGTTGTAGCAAATGGCACGTCACCCCAGAAGTTACACATCAGGAAATACCAGTAGGCACGAAGACAGATAGCCTCACCATGAAGCTGCTTCATGTCTGCATCACCTTTCTTGTACGCATCGCTAGCCTCAATACCTTCAATACACTGGTTGGCGAAATCAATGGCTTTCTGGGTGTTGTTCCAGCAGTTCTTGATATCACCGAAGTATGATGGGTTAAGGGCCCAGATTCCGCGACGTGTTGTCTCTGAAGCTTGAGCCTTCTTTACGAAACCGATCTCAACATCAGTATTCTGCATCCAGTTGGTGCTCATACGTGATGTATAAGTGTCCTCGCAGAAGTAGGCATATACATGGTCTACCATCTTGCGGGCATCTGTTGGATTTGAACACAGATAACTCAAATTATCTGTGGACAAGCTCTCTGTGTCCAATAAGTCACTACAAGAGTTAAAGCTTGCTCCTGCAATGAACATTGATATATATAGAAATATACGTTTCATAATTTGTATCTTGTTTTCTATTAGAATGAAATGTTTACACCTGCTGTCCAAGAGAATGACTTAGGATATGATGAGAAGTCGGCACCTGGAGTCAAACCGCTGGTCTTGCTGCCACGGATTGATGAGTTAACCTCTGGGTCATAACCTGAGTAGTTGGTCAAGCAGAACAAGTTTGTCAATGTGCAGTACATGCGCAGTGAGTTGCAAGCGAACTTCTTGGTCCACTCCTTAGGGAATGTGAAACCTACTGTCAAGTTCTGCAAACGGAGGAATGAACCATCCTCAACAGCCCATGATGAAGGTACAGGGTTGTTATCTGACAAAGTTGCTGCGCTCCAAATAGAAGCATTTGCATTCATATTCTTCAATGTCTCGTAATCTGTTACGATTTCACCTGTAGCCTGATCCATGTAAGTCCATGCCTTACCGCCCAAAGTTACAGGAGTCATTTCTTGACGGAGACTTGCGTATGTATTACGGTATGACTGTGATGTAACCATCTTGTCGAGGTTGTAAACGTCATTACCTACTACGAAGTTGAAGTTGGCAGTCAGGTCAAACCACTTGTATGTGGCGTTGAGGCCGAAACCACCCTGGAATTTAGGCTGAGTCTTACCGATGATGGTGCGGTCTGACTCTGAAATCTTCTTGTCACCATCAAGGTCTCTTACCTTCATTGCACCTGGACGGAGACCTGCCTTAGAACCTGCAGTAATGAATGAACCATCTACTACATCTTCCTTCAGGATATAGTTACCGCTCTTGTCAAATACGAATTGAGTCTTGCCGTTCTCATCGGTTGTGGTCTGGAAGTCATCAACAGTGTAGAAACCGTCGCAAACGAAACCATATACCAATCCGAGAGGCTGACCTACAACAACTCGGTAGTCGTCGTAACCACGCATGTCGGTAGAGAAGGCACCAGAGTTGTAAGACTGGTAAGTCTGACCACCAGCCAACTTGTCAACCTTGTTCTTATTGAAACCAACGTTGAAGTTGAAGTTCAAAGAGTAATCCTTTTTGCGGAGGATAGCTGCATTCAAGTTCAACTCAACACCACGGTTAGATGTCTGACCGATGTTCTGCTGCATAGAAGTATAGCCGATTGCTGTTACAGGAGCATCGAGGAGCAGGTCCTTTGTGGTGTTCCAGTAGTAATCCAGGCTACCTGAGATACGCTCATCGAAGAAACCAAAGTCCAAACCAACGTTACGTGTAATGGTGGTTTCCCACTTCAATTCTGGGTTAGCCAACTGAGAATTGTTCAATGTATAGTGAGGGTTCTGCTGGTTACCTGCACCATAATATTTTCCGCTACCATAAGCCTTGTAAGTTGTCTCATACATGGAAGAGCTGATACGGTTGTTACCTGCTGTACCGTAAGAGAAACGGAGTTTCAGGTTAGACAACCAGTCCTTTGTGTTTCTCATCCAAGGCTCCTCTGCGATACGCCAACCCAATGCGGCAGCAGGGAAGTAGCCCCAACGGTTGTCCTTCACGAACTTAGAAGAACCATCGGCACGCATAGTGAATGTCAGCAAATAGCGGTCTGCATAAGAGTAGTTCAAACGACCGAAGAAAGAAAGAGTACGATCTTCCTGACCCAATGAAGAGTTGATGGTACGGGAACCTGTTGCACCTGAGTTTGATGCAAGACTTGCAAACATCTTCTCTGGAGCAATGTCCTTCTGGAAGTATTTAGCGATAACACTGAGGCTCTCATTGTTTGTTGCTACATACTCCTGGCCAATCATGGCGTTCAGATTGTGTACCTTGTTAAATGTCTTGTTGTAAGTCAAGGTATGGGTCAAACGGAGCTTCCAAGTATCTTTCTTGGTCCATTCACCCATAGGAAGGCTACCACCATCCTTTACAGCCTTGTCACTTAAAGCTGCATAATAATCTTTCTGCTGGAAGAAGGTGTAGTCGTAACCAGCCTCTGCACGATATGTAAAGTTCTTGAGGAACTTCCATGTAATGGCACCATTATAGTTGTAACGGCGTTCATTCTTTCTTCTCCAGTAGTCATTTACCTTATCCTGCAAACTGCGGGTAATAGAGATGTACTCATCATACTCATCGTCTGGAAGAGTTGAAGGATCGATGTCGAGCTGATCGTAGAGACCATTAACAGGACCCTTGGTAATAGCCTCATAAGAACGAATCTTGTAAGTACCACCACCTGTACCAACACCCTTGGTTGTAACATCAGCCAGACGCATACCGAAGTCGAGCTTCAAGTTCTTGCAAATCTCATGATTCAACTTGAAGTTTACATTGAAACGGTCGTAACCGTTGGTCTTCATCAAACTGTTGTCGTTGGTGTAAGTACCGCTGAGGTTGAACTTAGTCTTTTCAGAACCACCGCTAACACTTACGTTGTGAGACTGTGAGAGATCGTGATTGCCGAACATCTCGTTCTGCCAGTCATGCCCCTGCTGATACTGATACAAGTCGAGGTCTCCGAAAGAACCGAAACGCTTTTCGAAGCTACTGATATCAGATGTACCGCGGAGAGCAGCACGCTCATAGTTGTACATAACGTACTGATAAGGAGTCATGGTGTCAAGAGTCTTGGCGATGCTCTTGCCCTGAATGTAGCCATTGTAAGAAACAACTGTCTTACCAGACTTAGCGCCCTTGGTAGTAACCAGAATTACACCATTTGCACCCTGAGAACCATAGATAGCTGTAGAAGCAGCATCCTTCAATACGGTAATGTCCTCAATGTCAGAAGGAGCAATGTCACCGATGCTGGATACTGGGAATCCGTCTACGATATAGAGAGGAGAGTTGTCACCAGTGATAGAACCACCACCACGCACCTTGATGATCATTTCTGCATCAGGTGAACCGTCGGTAGTTGTAATCTGCACACCAGGCAACTTACCTGTCAAAGCTTCTGCTGCATTTGTAACAGGAACCTTGGTCAGGTCTTCACCCTTTACGGTAGCAACGGCACCAGTCAGGTCCTTCTTTCTAACAGTACCATAGCCGATAACGACTACGTCATTCAAGCTGTTTGCTTCGTCTTCAAGTTTTACAGTAATGTTAGTTTTACCTGCAACGTTCACTTCCTTAGATTTCATACCGATGTAAGTAATCTTCAGTTTGTTACCTTTGCCTTTCAAGTTTACGGTGAAATTACCATCAATGTCGGTCACGCCACCATTACCTGCTACACCTACCTCCATGACAGATGCGCCGATAATAGGCTCGCCCGTATTGTCAGTAACAACGCCCTTAACGGTCTGCGCTGAGATGCTCGTTACACAGAACATCAATGCACCTGCTAACGCAATTTTCTTTTTGTTTGAATTACCAGACATACATTTATTTTGGTTAGATTAGTGAAATATTGTATAATTCTGTGCAAATATACGAATATTAGTTTATCTGACAATACATTTTAATATAAAAAATAACGTAAACGTTTTCAAAGTTCTTTCACAAAATAGCTTCTGTGTAGTGTTTCCGTTAACATAAAAATCCCCAACAAGAATCCATCGAACTTCTTCCGATGTCCTCTTGTTGGGGATTAACTATGATTTTACGTTGCTTTTAAGCAACATCTTCAAATCAGGATTACTTGATGATAATCTTGTTTGTCTTCTTGCTGCCATCAGTCATTGTCTTTACGACGATGTTGATGCCTTTCTGGAGGGTAGAAAGTTGAGTGCCGTCAGCAGCAAAGATTGCAGTCTTGGCAACTGCTGTTTCTGTTGTCATGATGCTATTGATACCTGTACTGACAGATCCTGTTGCAGCACCGAAACCACCCATATCATTTGCTGCGCGAACCGTGAAGGATGCTTTATCATCATCTACAGCCAATGTATTCTCTGTAGTAAGAGTATAGAATTTACCATCTTTTGCTACGAGATACATCTTAGCATCACCGGTCCATGAAAGTTTGCCATCTTTTAATGTTGTGGCTGTGGCTGTGGCTTGAGCAGCTTTAGTTTCAGGTCTCCAGTCGCCGAATACTGCATTGAGGGTGAATGTTGCAGCTTCTTCATCTGTCAGGATGATGTTCTCTTCTGCCTTCTGCTTAGTAGCATCAGAGTTCTTGAAGATTACTTTCTTCTCTGCAGGAGAGAATACGTTACCTTCAGCATCCTTCAATACATCAAGGCGGAACTTGTCTGCCATCGCATCGCCCATTGCATTGATGGTGAAGTAAGCGTACTTCTTGTCATCATTCAGAATTTCATCCTTTTGATTGATAGTTGTGTTGAGCCAGGTAAGACGAGTGATATTGTTCCATGAGCGGCCGAGGCTGAATGCCTTTGCCTTGTTCTCGATGGTGCAATCCTTGAAGATGTAACCCCACTCGCTCTTGCTGTTAGGAGCTGCAATCACATCCTCACCGTTCTTTACGCCTTCCTTGCGACTCTCGTTTACGAAGAGTACACGGTTGAAATATACGTCGCCGCCACCACAAACATAGTCCACGGTGCCGTGAATCTCTGAATCCTCAAAGTAGAACTGGCCCTTGCCGTTTGGCTCATTGCTATAATAGGTGTCCTGGTAAGAGAGCATCTTCACGTTCTTGCAGATGGTCTGAGTTCCCCTATCCTGGAGGCAGACAGCACGACCGGCTGAACCGCTCTTGTAGTATTCCAGTGCATTCTGCAGGGTGATGTCCTGCATATAGAGATTGTTTCCTGTGTTGAGAAGGGTAGCGGTGGTACCGATGCCCTCGTTCTCGATAGCAGGCTTGTTTACGATGATGGTCTTGTCCATGCTCTCACCGATGAGCGAGATGTTGTTTCCGCTGATGTTGGTGAGGCACTGATCGCCCAGATTGTATGTGCCGTTAGGCAGGAAGATGAACGAGCGGGCTGCATCGGCAGCAGCGTTCTCGCCGTTTACTACCTCCAGTGTGGTGATGAAGCTCTGCGCGTCACCAGCCTTCACGGTGTACCAGTTGCCGTTCTGTGCGAAGGTAGGGTCAGTCATGTTCACGATGCTGAGGTTGTGCAGATAGGCTGTGCCTTCGAAACTGAGGGTATAGAAGCCGCTCTCTGTTGATGGGTTCTGGAGGATGCCAGAGTTGCCATCCTTGCTAGCCTTGGCATCGATGCTTGCCACCTCCTTGCCCTGAGGGTCTGAGAGGATGATCTTGCCTGAGCCTGAATACTGGCAGAGTGCCATCTTGATGTAGCCCTTGCCGCCCATCAGTACCTTCACCTTACTGTCGGCATTGAAGGTCCAGCCGTGAGTAGCATCGTGCCACTTGCCGCCTTCTACCTCGATAGCCTCGTGGTCGTTGATGTCGAAACCTTCCTTCTGCAGGTCGTAGTCATAGCGGGCTGTGCCGCTGGCTGTCTCGATATCTGTTACCAGAGCGTAGAGTGCTGCGCTCTCTGTGATGACAGAAGATGTTGTAAACTTCTGGCTGTCCTTCTTCTGGTCGCTAGCCCAGCCACGGAACTTCTTGCCGTCGGCTACGGTTACCTTCTCGGTTGTACCATCCAGGAACTTCTCTATTTCTGCATCCTGTTCCACAGTCTGTGTGCCGAGAACAGTCTTGCCATCTACATCATAATAGGTAAGGGTGAAGTCTGGCTTGAAGCCTACGGTGAGTTCGTAGGTAGCCTCGTCGCCGTTTGATTCTACCACGATGGTAGCCACGGTCTTCTGCTCAGCACCTTCGCCTATTGTAGCATAAGTAACGCTCTTGATGTTGCCGTTGTCTGTTGCGATTTCTGTCAGAGGGTTGGTCTCTGAAATGAGATTTGCCTTCTTTGAGATGAGCACGGTAGCCACCTGTTTGCCTGATGCACCTTCTGCGAAGAGGTCGGCTGCATGATACTTCTCACCATTCAGGAAGAAGCTGCCGAGCATAGGCGATTTGCTCATATCTACGTTGCCATAGATAGCGAGGTCGGTAACGTAAGCGTTCTGGCCGAGGTTGAAGTTCTCGAATTTAATCTGACAGTTGGTGCGGTTTACATCGAGAGTCAGGTCTTCGCCCTTGGCATTTGCGATAGCTACGTTGTGGATTGCTACCCAGTCTGCATCGCCATCGCCCTTTACAGATACCTTGATACCACGCTTGCCGCCGGTAGCCGCCTGGTGGAGGGTAATCTTGGTGATGCTAGCCAATGGAGATGTTACTACGCTAGGTTCTGCAGCCTTGTATTCGCCGGTGTATTTGGCAGTCTGCATGAAACCGGTAATTTCTGGGAACTTAGCGTTGGTACCTGCTGGGTAAACGCCCACGCCATTGAATGTAAAGCTGAGTTCCTCCTTGCTGTAGAGGGTCTTCACCTTTACCACCTCGTCGGTAGCCTTGGCACGGTCGATGGCCTCCCAGTTGGTGAAATCGGTAGAGTAGAGAGCCTTTTCTTGGATGGAACTTACGTGCACTACTTTAACCTGATAGAGGTAGCAGCCACCAGTGGCTATTACTTCAACATAGCCTTGAGCTACTTCTGCAGAAGTGGCTTTGTGGTTTGTGACATCTGCTGTCGCTGCAACACCACCAATAGTATAATTGTGATAGTTAGGATAACTTGTTACAGTAACTACATCTTTGGCAGACTTCACAGGAATCTGAAGTTTTGTGCCTGTATTAAACTGGGCATCGCTTGTTCTTCCTTTTAGTTTGCCGGTTGTTGCATCAACGTGCATAGTGATGCCCTCAACTGTTGAATTTACATCACCAGTTGTGCCTTGAAAATTAGTTGCGGTATTGATA
>CAMBBY010000013.1 GCA_945863825.1 uncultured Prevotella sp.
ACGTATGTCTTGCTGCTTAAAAAACTACGCCAAAAAGACTATTGTCTTAACTCCTTTAACTTCAGAACTTGAATTATATACTTAAAAAAATAATAGAAATGAAGAATATCATCATAACGGGCGGTGCTGGTTTCATCGGCTCACATGTCGTAAGACTTTTTGTGAACAAGTATCCTGAGTATCATATCATCAACCTTGACAAGTTGACATACGCTGGCAACTTAGCTAACCTCAAGGATGTTGAGGATAAGCCAAACTATACCTTCGTGAAGGGTGACATTTGTGACTTCGACCTGATGCTGAAACTGATGAAGGAGTATCAGGTGGACGGTATTATCCATCTGGCTGCAGAGAGTCATGTGGACCGCAGTATCAAGGATCCTTTCACTTTCGCTCAGACCAATGTGATGGGTACCCTATCTTTGCTCCAGGCTGCCAAGATCTATTGGGAGAGTCTGCCAGAGGGTTATGAGGGCAAGCGCTTCTATCATATCTCTACCGACGAGGTGTATGGTGCCCTGCAGATGACTCATCCGGAGGGTGTTGCAGCGCCTTTCACAACCAAGGCTTCCAGCGGAAAGAACCACGAGGCTTATGGCGAGGAATTCTTCCTGGAGACTACCAAGTATAATCCTCATTCTCCATACTCGGCTTCTAAGGCAAGCTCAGACCATTTCGTACGTGCCTTCCACGATACATACGGAATGCCAACCATCGTGACCAACTGTTCCAACAACTATGGTCCATATCAGTTCCCTGAGAAGCTGATTCCATTGTTCATCAACAATATCCGTCATCGCAAGCCATTGCCAGTATATGGTAAGGGTGAGAATGTGAGAGACTGGTTGTATGTAGTGGATCATGCCCGTGCCATCGATATGATTTTCCACAAGGGAAAGGTGGCTGAGACTTACAATATCGGCGGTTTCAATGAGTGGAAGAATATTGACATCATCAAGGTGGTGATCAAGACCGTAGATCGTCTGCTCGGACGCAAGGAAGGTGAGGACCTTGACCTGATCACCTACGTGACCGACCGCAAGGGACATGATATGCGCTATGCGATAGATTCACGTAAGCTCCAGAAGGAGTTGGGATGGGAACCAAGTCTGCAGTTTGAGGAAGGTATCGAGGAAACCGTGAAATGGTATCTCGACAATCAGGAATGGATGGACAACGTGACCAGCGGTGACTATCAGAAATATTACGAGAACATGTATAAAGACAGATAATAAAAACTTTAAAATATTAGGATGACAGTAAACACAACTCACACACAACCGGTGTGGACAGAAATCGAATATACAGCATTATGCAAAAATCCGTATCTATCAACACCATTCTATGTACCCAAGGAATCAAAGGTGTTTCAATGCAAGGAAGATGGTAGCCGCAAGGAAGCGAGAATGCTCTATCTCGTGTTTAAGGCAGCCAATGCTCCTGAAGATGCTGAATGGGAAGACGACCCTATGCCGGGAGAAATCCTGGTGGGAGTGCTGGATGATGACGATGAAGTCATAGAACCAGCCAAGGCTGTTTTCCTGGGTATGGATCTGGAAGATTTCATTGAGGTAACTGATGAGGATGAAAATACCATTACTTTCGACCTTTTCTGGCGTCATGGCGATGTAAAGGTGGAAAAGGCGGAAAAGACAAGAGACGGTTTTGTCTGCAAGAAGGAAGATTTCGGCGATGAAGGTCTGCTGGTCACTTTGACTCCGAAGAAGGAGGGTGCTCCTGTCACCATGCGCCTACAGATACCTTATCTCGGATTCTCGCTTTATGACAAGAGTGGCAACAAGATGCGCGGTGATGTGGAAATCCCACACGAGAAGGTGGATGATTATCGCTATGAATTTGTGGGCGATGATAGCAACGACCGTTTCTCCCTGCATCTGGACAATGATAGGTTTATCTATATGTGTGTGCTTCGCCAGCATGAGGGCAAGTTGGTTGTGCGCGATCAGCGTGATCGCCTGTCTGTGGTGGATGAACTGCCAAGCGAAGGTAAACTGTCTGAACTGATGATGAATGCCCATGAAGCATTGATCAAGAACAAGAACTACCGTTGGCGTATTACCTTGGGAGGCAGTACGATGGATGAAGGAAGCGAGGAGGATTTTGTCCTGGAGCCTACTGCTCTGGGCAATTATGCCTACGAGCAGTTCCAGAAGGATCCTGGCAAAATAGATGAGTTGGGTGCTCATCTCATATCTCTCGAACAGAAATATGGTTTCCAATGGTTCTGGCTGAATGATGAAGACTGGCGTCATGATGACCCTATGTTTGAAATGTTCATGAAGCAGCTGTTGGCATTCTCCTATATCAATCAGAAACCTATACAGGGTGATCAGTTGCAGGCACGCAACAACAAGCGCAAGATACGTCGCTGCGCCAAGATGATATTGGCTCATCGCGCTGGTGAACTGAATCTCTGGGATGAGGAGGAAGAGGCACGTAAGGAAATCCTGCGTCTCTTCAGCACTTTCCATAAGGAGTTTACCGAGGAACTGGAAAAGGGTGATGCGGAATAGGGGGAACTCTGTAAGAGAAACATTCAGAATCGTAATGAAATGACAAAGGTCCTATCGGTGAAAATCGGTAGAACCTTTATAAAATAATGCAATATTTGCAAAAAAATAGCTGAATAGGCTGATAATTGGATTTTTTTGTCTAATTTTGCACCTTGGTAAATTATGCGTTGCCAGGAAGGGGCTTTCGGGTCTGTTTGATGGCAGCCGTTACGTGATGGAAAATCACTTGCAAAAAATAGATTTGTCAATCATTAGAATATAATACATTAATAAATAATGAAGAAGAAAATTCAGTTCAGTCTCGTTTATCGAGACATGTGGCAGAGTTCAGGTAAGTTCCAGCCACGTAAAGATCAGTTGGCTAAGATTGCCCCAGTTATTATCGAAATGGGCTGCTTTAGCCGTGTTGAGACGAATGGTGGTGCCTTCGAACAGGTAAATCTCCTCGCAGGCGAAAATCCTAACGAGGCAGTTCGCGCTTTCTGTAAGCCTTTCAATGAGGTAGGTATCAAGACTCACATGCTCGACCGTGGTCTGAACGCTCTTCGTATGTATCCTGTGCCTGACGATGTACGTGCCTTGATGTACAAGGTGAAGGCTAAGCAGGGTACTAATATCACCCGTATCTTCGATGGTCTGAACGATGTGCGCAACATCATTCCTTCTATCAAGTGGGCTAAGGAAGGTGGCATGACTCCACAGTGTGCGCTCTGTATCACTAATTCTCCTGTTCACACACTCGATTATTATATGAACATCGCTGACCAGCTCATCGCTGCCGGCGCAGAGGAAATCTGCTTGAAGGATATGGCTGGTATCGGTCAGCCTGCTTTCCTCGGTAAGTTGACCAAGATGATCAAGGACAAGTATCCTGAGATTATCATCCAGTACCACGGCCACTCTGGTCCTGGTCTCTCTATGGCTTCTATCCTCGAGGTCTGCAACAATGGTGCCGACATCATCGATACTGCTATCGAACCATTGTCTTGGGGTAAGGTTCACCCAGACGTGATCTCTGTCATCAGCATGTTGAAGAACGAGGGCTTTGAGGTGCCTGAAATCAATATGAGCGCTTACATGAAGGCTCGTGCCATGACTCAGGAATTCATCGACGAGTGGCTCGGTTACTTCATCAACCCAGGCAATAAGATCATGTCTTCTCTGTTGCTCGGTTGCGGTCTTCCTGGCGGTATGATGGGTAGTATGATGGCAGACCTCGGCGGTATGCGCCAGACAATCAACAATATCCGTAAGAAGAAGGGTGAGGAAGAATTGTCTATGGACGACCTTCTGATCAAGCTCTTCGACGAGGTAGAGTATGTATGGCCACGCGTAGGTTATCCTCCATTGGTAACTCCATTCAGCCAGTATGTGAAGAACATCTCATTGATGAACCTCCTCACCATGGAGCAGGGCAAGGGCCGCTTCGTGATGATGGACGACTCAATGTGGGGTATGATTCTCGGTAAGAGTGGTAAGATTCCTGGAACTATCGATCCAGAACTCGTAGAACTTGCCAAGAAGCAGGGCCGTGAGTTCACAGACGTAGATGCTCATACATTGCTTTCTAACGCTCTCGATGACTTCAAGAAAGAGATGGACGAGAATGGTTGGGATTACGGTCAGGACGACGAGGAACTCTTCGAGCTCGCCATGCACCCAGAGCAGTATCGCAACTTCAAGAGCGGTCAGGCTAAGAAGAACTTCCTGGCTGATCTCCAGAAGGCTAAGGATGCTAAGCTCGGCAGCACCTTGACTCCAGCTCAGCTCGCAGAATTCAAGCACGCCAAGGCTGATGCGATCGTAGCACCAGTAGCAGGTCAGATCTTCTGGGAGTTCCAGGGCGAGGGTGAGTGCCAGCCTGCAGTAGAGCCATTCATCGGCAAGGAATATAAGGAAGGTGATGCTTTCTGCTACATTCTTGCTCCTTGGGGTGAATTTGAGACCGTTCCTGCAGCTCTTGGTGGTAAACTCGTAGAAATCAATACTAAGCAGGGCAGCAAAATCCGCAAGGGTGATGTGATCGCTTACATTGAGCGCAACGCAGAATAATGATGGATTATCAAGCAATTATAGATAAGTATTATCCTGAGGATAATGAACTTCGTCATATCCTCATTACACATAGTCAATCTGTAGCGCGAAAAGCGCTACAGATTGTTTCGTATCATCCTGAATTGCAGCTGGATGCCCAGTTTGTCGAGGAAGCTGCTATGCTCCACGATTTGGGAATCTTCCTGACGGATGCTCCTGGCATACAGTGTTTTGGGTCTCATCCATACATCTGTCATGGCCGTCTGGGAGCTGAAATCCTGCGTAAAGAAGGATATGAACGCCATGCACGGGTATGCGAACGCCATACGGGGGCTGGCATTACATGTAAGCAAATCGTAGAGCAGAATCTGCCGCTGCCTCATCAGGATTTCCTTCCCGAAACGATGGAGGAAAAGGTGATTTGCTATGCTGATAAGTTTTTCAGCAAAACCCATCTCGACAGGGAAAAGTCGATAGAAAAGGCAGAGAAAAGTCTCGCTAAATTTGGCGAAGAAGGAGTGAAACGCTTCCAGGAATGGGAGAAATTGTTTGAAATATAACTTCTCAAAAGATATTGAATGAGAAAACAATCAACTATAGCTGTACTGCTCTTAGCTGCTGTCTGCATGATGGTGGCCAATCCGGGTATGCCTTCTAAGAAAAAGAAGAAGGCTATGGCTGATTCTACCGCTATGGCTGTGGGAGACTCTGTATGGGTGGATTCCTTAGGCAATGAAATCAAGGTGGACGCTGCTAATGATACCCTGCAGATGGATTCGCTGCAGAAGGCTATATGGAAACATAATAAAGTGGTCGATGACAGTATCCGACTGGATAGCTTGAATCGCAAGAAATCCGGTGGCGTGGATGCGCCGGTGCAATATACGGCGGAGGATTCTCTCGTCTATGATGCACCTCATAAAGTGGCGCATCTCTATGGTAATTCCAATGTGAAATATACCAACATGGATCTTTCGAGTGACAAGATTACCATGGACATCGACAAGAGCAATGTGAAGGCTACGGGTACCGCCGACTCTACTGCTGAAGGTGGCATCAAGGGTAAACCGGTCTTCAAGATGGGTTCTGATACCTACGATACGGATACGATTGCCTTCAATTTCAAGAGTAAGAAGGCACTTATTAAAAATGTATATACAGAGCAGCAGGATGGATTCCTGACGGGTGCCCGATCAAAACGTGATTCTACTGGAGCTATCTATCTGCAACATGGTAGATATACGACCTGTGATGATCCTCATCCTGACTTCTACATTTCTCTTTCCAGAGCGAAAGTGAGACCGGGTAAGGATGTGGTTTTCGGACCGGCTTATCTCGTGGTGTGCGATGTGCCGATGCCTTTGGCAATCCCTTACGGATTCTTCCCATTTACCAAGAGCTACAGTAGTGGTTTCATCATGCCTACCTATGGTGATGAAAGCGACCGTGGCTTCTATCTCAGAGATGGTGGATATTATTTTGCCGTCAATGACAAATGGGACTTGAAACTCCTGGGTGAAATCTACACGAAGGGCTCCTGGGGTATTTCTGCTGCAAGTAATTACCGCAAACGCTATAAGTACTCGGGAAGTTTCTTCTTCAGTTACCAGGATACGAAGACGGGTGACAAGGGAATGCCTGACTTTGCCGAGCAGGAGAGTTTCAAGGTGCAGTGGAGTCATCGACAGGACTCAAAGGCCAATCCTTTCAGCTCGTTGTCGGCAAGTGTCAACTTTGCCACATCCAGCTATGAGCGCAACAATCTCAACTCGCTCTATAATCCGCAGACGATGACGCAGAGTACGCGTACCTCTTCTGTGAGCTGGAGTACAGGATTCTCAAGTATCGGTATGACGCTCAGCGCTACTGCCAACCTTTCGCAGAATATGCGTGACTCCAGTTTGGCTGTGACACTTCCTGACCTCAATATTTCCATAGCCCGTTTCTATCCTTTCCGCCGAAAGAAGATGGTGGGTGATGAGAAATGGTATGAGAAGATTGCGATGAGTTATACTGGACATATCAGCAACTCGATCAATACGAAGGAAGACCAGTTCATGAAGAGCAATATCATCAAGGATTGGAGAAATGCATGGCAGCATCAGATTCCGGTGAGTGCTTCGTTCACGCTCTTCAAGTACATCAACATCAATCCAAGCTTCAACTTCTCTGACCGTATGTACACCAATAAGGTGACAAAGTCATGGGATGAACAGAAGCAGACTGAGGTTTGCGATACAACCTATGGTTTCCACAATGTTTATAATTGGAACATGAGTGTGGGTATGTCCACCAAACTCTATGGATTCTGGGTGCCTAATCGCAAATTGTTCGGTGATAAGATACAGGCCATTCGCCATGTCATCACGCCAACCGTAAGTTTCAGTTATGCGCCTGACTTTGGTGCTTCCCGTTATGGTTATTGGGAAACTTATCAGAAGACGGATGCCGATGGTAATGTTTCGCTCGTCAGCTATTCTCCATACCAGAATTCACTTTATGGTGTGCCTGGCAAGGGAAAGACCGGAAGCCTCTCTTTCACTTTAGGCAACAACCTGGAGATGAAGGTCAAGAGCGATAAGGACTCTACCGGTTTCAAGAAAATCAGTCTGATAGATGCGTTTGACATCAATATGAGTTACAATATGGCGGCTAAGGTAAGACCTTGGAGCGATATGAATATCAACCTGCGTCTGAAATGGTGGAAGAACTATACGTTCAATATGAATGCGGTCTTTGCTACCTATGCTTATGAACTGGACGAACAGGGAAATCCATACGTCGGTACTCATACAGAGTGGGGTAGAGGTCGATTCGGCCGATTCCAGGGTATGTCGCAGAACCTGTCTTTCACGCTGACACCTGAGAAACTTGCAAAACTGTTTGGTGGAAAGAGTGATGATGATGAGAAGGACAGTAAGCGTAAGGACCAGGATGAGGATGAACTGGATACTGATATAGAAAGTAATGTGGATGATACCTTGGAGAAGGGAAAGACTGCTGCCAAGAAGAAGAGTGGTAAGGCTAAGACCGACTCGAATGGTTATATGGCTTTCAAGATGCCTTGGTCGCTGACTTTCGGTTATGGTGTTACCATGCGTGAGGATACGCGCAAGGAAAAGTTCAACAAGGAGTCTATGCGCTATCCATACAAGTTTACCCAAACGCTGAATATGAGTGGTAACGTAAGACTGAGTGATGGCTGGAATATCAGTTTCTCATCCGGTTATGATTTCGATAATCATAAAATGAGTATGACTACTGCAAGCTTGCAGCGTGATCTCCACTGCTTCAATATGAGTTGTTCGGTGGTGCTTTCGCCTTATACAAGTTATAATTTCACCTTCCGTTGTAATGCTTCTACATTGACGGATGCCTTGAAATATGATAAGCGCAGCGGCTATTCTAATGCAGTGCAATGGTATTAGAAAGTCTCTGAAATCTAAGAAAAATACAATCAATAAAAGAGGGTGTGTCATGGAGTTCATGACATCCCCCTCTTTTTTCGTTTCTTCATGATTTTCTTCTAAAATAAAGTAAGATGTGTTTTTTAGAAGTTTTAATCCAAAAGATTTGGAAAGTTCTAATAAAATCGGTATTTTTATCCCATTGGAATTATTAATAACTATAACCTAATGATATTCATAAGTATGAGAAAAATGTTAGCACTTTCCTTCATGCTCCTGTGTTCGCCAACTCTGTTTGCACAGACTGTTGCCAACATGGATAGCCTGAAGGCAGAAGAGAAAACAACGGCGATTTCCCTGAAGTTGACGGGCAACCTGACCACTCAAGGTAATTCTGATTTCCGGCAAATGAGAGATCTTTGCTGGCAACTCAGAAATGTAGATTTGAGTGAAGCGACTTGTCCTGTCATCCCTAAGAATGCTTTTCATTCTCGCCATCATCTGCAAAAAATCTTGCTGCCTCAAAGAGTGCAGCAGATTGGTTCGCAGGCTTTCTTTGCCTGTGATAACTTGCAGGAACTTCATCTTCCGATGAGTTTAAAGCAGGTAGATGCTGCTGCCTTTTCGGGTTGTAAAAACTTGAAACATATCGTCATCGAAGGAACTCCACTGTTGGCTGAATATGCTTTTGCCCATTTATCGGGTTTACAGACCGTGAAGGTGAATTCCAAGATTCCTCCTCGTGCTGACGTCACGACTTTCTATGGCATCCATCGCAGTCAATGTAAGTTAATCGTTCCAAAGGGAAGCGAGAAGGCTTACCGGAAGGCACCGGGCTGGAGTCTGTTCTTTGCTGACATGAAGCAGGCTAAGGAAACATGCGACCCGATGAAATGCCTGATTCCTGTGCCTATGGACTTGCAGGTAAAGAAAGATGCCCGCCTACTTCAGGTGCATGGAAATTGGAATATCGTGGCTGCTGATGGTCTTGCGAATGAAAAGGAACAGGCCGAAAGAATCCTTTCTGAACGTGGCTGTTTGATAAACAATAACACTCAGGTGGGAAATTCCAGACAGAAAGCGAACGTAAAGGGTGGAAGCAAAGAACAGTTGACTTTAACGATGGAAATAAATCCTTCTCTTGCCGACAATGAAGCTTATACACTCGAAGTCTTGCAACGGGGAGTTACGATTAAAGGAAAAACGGCTGCTGGTGTATTTTATGGTTTAATGACCTTTGACCAGTTGCTGCGTGGTAATGGGGCAAAGAACTGTTGTGATGCGATTCCCCTATTATCTCTTTCTGACCAGCCACGCACTCATGTCAGAGAACTGATGGTGGATCCTTGTCGTACTTTTATCCCTTACGAGCAGTTGAAGGCTTTCATTCCTGAGATGGCCCGCTACAAACAGAATGCCATCCATCTGCATCTGGTGGATGACCAGGCTTGGCGTATCGAAATCAAGAAGTATCCTCGTTTGACGGCTGAGGCAAGCAGCAGATGGGGAATGGATGACATGAATATGCCTATCAAAGGCTATTATACGCAAGAGCAGATGCGGGATTTGGTAAGTTATGCTGCGAAATATCATGTGCAGGTGGTTCCTGAAATCGAAATGCCTGGGCATGAAGTGGCTGCTATCAGCGTTTATCCTGAATTGACTTGCCATGGTGTGCAGGTGCCAATCCGAACTACTTGTGGTGTTTCTGATGAATTACTTTGTCCAGGTAATGAGTTCACTTACGAGTTCTTAGGAAATGTTTTCAAGGAATTGGCTGACGTGTTCCCTTCTCCTTATATTCATTTAGGTGGAGATGAGGCAGGTAATCCGGCACTGGATTGTTGGACCAATTGTCCTAAATGTCAGGCGCTGAAGAAAAAATTAGGTATTACCACGACCGACCGTTCTGAGAATTGGAAATTGCAAGGTTATCTCTTCGACCGCATGATAGAACTCTTGCGCAACCGGTATCATAAGACTCCGATGTTCTGGTATGAACTGGATTTCAAGAAAATTCAACCGGGATGCGTTACCTTTGCCTGGCGTTCGGGCCTGACAGAGGAAGCTTTGAAGGCAGCCGTAGAAAACAATGCCCGTATTATGCTTTGTCCTGGTGAACATTGTTATTTTGATTATCCTATGGCGAAGGGAGATATGCCGGAAGTGAATTGGGGAATGCCTGTTACCACCCTGAAAGATACGTATCGTCTTGATCCGGGTTGGGGAATGGGTGAAGATTTTGAGAACAACAATCTCTTTGGCGTGGCTGGTACGCTATGGAGCGAGTGTATTAATACACCTGAACGTATCTATTACCAGGCTTATCCTCGTGCCTTGGCTTTGGCAGAGGCGGGCTGGAGCATGCAAAAGAACCGTTCATGGGAAGGTTTTATCCTTCGTATGGAGCCAACTTTGGAGGATATGATGCGTCGTGGCATCACTTTCTCTATGGAATATTAAAATATGACGGAAGAAAATTAATAATAAATAACAAGTAAAATCAGAGTTTCTACTATTAAATTGTTACTTTTGCACCCAAGATACAACAATTAAAGGATAAAAGGATGAAAAAGATTACAATGTTTTTGATGCTGGTGATGGTGCTTGCAGCTCAGACACTCTCAGCAAGATCGGCCAAAGATCTTATCAATGAGTATAAGGCTAAGAATCGTGCGGAATATACCTATGTCTCGCCTGCGATG
>CAMBBY010000014.1 GCA_945863825.1 uncultured Prevotella sp.
GCATACGAGATTGCCTTAGTCTCGTGGGCTCGGAGATGTGTATAAGAGACAGTCTTTGGTCCATACCCCCATATTGGCAGCATGTACGCCGTTCTTGAGGTCATCAAGAAGCTTTACAAGCCAAGAACTTGCCGCTTTCCTATCACAAAAGAAGGCGTAGCTGTTGGTAAATATAAGCCATGTCTGGAGTACCATATTCACAATTGCGGTGCGCCATGTATCAACAAACAAAGCTACGAAGAATACCAGGAGAATATGCGCCAAGCTCGCGAAATCCTTAAAGGAAATACAAGAGAAGTGAGCAAATATCTATATGATATGATGATGAAAAACGCAGAACTTCTGAAGTTTGAAATAGCTGAAGAATACAAGAAAAAGTATCAACTCTTGGATGAATTTGAGGCTAAAAGCGAGGTTGTAAGCCACACAATTACAGACGTAGATGTCTTCACCATCGTGAATGATGACTCCAACAAGAATGCCTTTATCAACTATATTCATGTAAAGAATGGAACTATCAACCAGAGCTTTACCTATGAATATAAACGCAAACTGGAAGAAAGCGACGAGGAACTCTTGATTACAGCTATTCCAGAAATCAGGGAGCGTTTTCATTCCACCGCAAAAGAGATTATCGTTCCTTTCGAGATGGAATGGAAGCTAAAAGATGCTTCATTTTTCGTACCGCAGAGAGGCGACAAGAAACACCTTCTGGAACTCTCTGAGATGAACTGCAAGCAATATAAGTTCGACCGTCTAAAGCAGGCAGAAAAGCTGAATCCTGAGCAGAAACAAACCCGTTTGATGAAGGAATTACAGGCGAAATTAAAGCTTCCGAAGTTACCATATCAGATAGAATGCTTTGATAACTCCAATATTTCCGGTACAGACGCGGTGGCTGGCTGCATCGTATATAAAGGTATGAAACCTTCCAGAAAAGACTACAGGAAATACAATATAAAAACGGTTGTAGGACCCGACGATTATGCCTCCATGCAAGAGGTCGTGAGACGTCGATATAGCCGCATGATGGACGAAGGAACACCCTTACCCGACCTCATTATTACGGATGGAGGTAAAGGTCAGATGGACGTAGTTCATGCAGTTATAGCAGACGAATTACACTTGGACATCCCTATTGCAGGTCTTGCCAAAGACGACCGCCACCGCACCAATGAATTGCTCTACGGTTTCCCGCCCAAAACCATAGCTCTTCCACCTGAAAGTGAGCTTTTCAAGGTTTTGACTCAGATACAGGACGAAGTACATAGATATGCCATTTCCTTCCATAGAGATAAGCGTTCTAAGCACGCTTTACACTCAGAATTGGACGACATCAAAGGCATTGGTCCAAAGGCTAAAGAAGCACTTCTGAGCAAGTTTAAAAGCGTAAAAAAGGTCAAGGAAGCAAGTATAGAAACCCTGACAGAAGTACTCGGACCACATAAAGCGGAAATACTTGTGAAATATTTCACAGAAAAAGACAAGAATATCAAATAAATATCGTATATTTGCATCTGAAATCATTATAGAAACAGAAAGAATTGATATATAAATATAAAAGAATAAGATAACATGAGAATCGTGATACAACGTGTCGCACATGCCTCTGTTACCATTGAAGGCGAAGTAAAATCTGCTATCAAGCAAGGCTATCTCGTCCTCTTGGGTATAGAAGAATGCGACACTACAGAGGACATTGATTGGTTAGTAAGAAAGGTGATAGGACTGCGTGTTTTTGATGATGAAAACCATGTCATGAATCGTTCTATCATGGACATAAACGGGGAAATCCTGGTTATCAGCCAATTTACCCTTTTCGCCAGCTATAAGAAAGGAAATCGACCAAGTTGGCTGAGAGCTGCCAAACACGAAATCAGCGTTCCTCTTTATGAGGAGTTCTGCAAAAAGCTCTCTGAAGCACTTGGAAAGCCTGTAGGAACTGGCGAATTCGGAGCCGACATGAAGGTAGAATTACTGAATGATGGTCCTGTTACCATCATGATGGACACTCATAATAAGGAATAAAATGACTATAAAAGAAGCACAGGAAGCAGTAGATAAGTGGATTAAGGAATATGGCGTTCGCTATTTCAGCGAACTTACCAATATGGCTTGTCTTATGGAAGAAGTAGGAGAACTGGCTCGTGTCATCGCCCGAACATACGGCGACCAGAGCTTCAAGAAGGGCGAAAAACCTAACCTCGGAGAGGAAATGGCAGACGTTCTCTGGGTTCTCATTTGTCTGGCTAACCAAACGGGAATCGACCTTACTGAAGAACTCAAAAAGAGCTTTGATAAGAAGACCCAAAGGGATTCTGAAAGGCATAAGAACAACTCGAAATTGAAGGGAAATAATACCTGAAATTGAAGGAAATAAAACACCTGAAATAGAAGGAATCATATAGATAAACTTAACTTTAATAATAAAAAAAGTAACATTAAGTATGAGCAGTATTAAAGAACAGGTTCTTGCACAGCAACAAGGACAATACAGTGAAGCAGACGACAAGTATTTGTCAGTTCTCAAACAGTATAATTGCAACCTTAACGATGAGAAAATTGCAGCAGAAGTAAAGAAACTCCTTGACGAGAAAGTTGCAGAAAACGAGACCATGGAGGTGAAGAAATTCCTCTTTGGAAGCGTTGAATTAACATCTCTCCATACAGAAGATACAGAGGAAAGTATCCTGAAGATGATAGAGAAAGTCAATAAATTCTCCAAGGATTATCCTGACCTTCCTCATATAGCAACAGTATGCACCTACCCTAACTTTGCTGGTCTTATCAGCCAAAGTCTGGAAGTTGATGGCGTAGAAATCGCTGTCGTAAGCGGCAATTTCCCTTCTTCTCAGACTTTCATCGAGGTAAAGGTAGCTGAAACTGCATTGGCTATTAAAGATGGCGCCACAGAGGTTGACATCGTAATGCCTGTTGGCAAGTTCTTCAGTGAGGATTACGAAGGCCTTTGTTCTGACATCCAGGAACTGAAGGAAACATGCGGCGAGCACAAGATGAAATGTATCTTGGAGACTGGTTGCCTGAAGAACTGCAGCAATATCATGAAGGCTTCTATTCTTGCTATGTACTCAGGTTCTGACTACATCAAGACATCTACTGGCAAGGAGAAAGTTTCTGCTACTCCAGAGGCTGCTTACGTGATGTGCCAGGCCATCAAGGCTTACTACGAGAAGACTGGTATCCAGATTGGTTTCAAGCCAGCTGGCGGCATCAACACCGTTCACGATGCAATCGTTTACTACACAATTGTAAAAGAAGTTCTTGGTGAAAAGTGGTTAACCAACCAATGGTTCCGCTTGGGAACATCTCGACTTACCAACCTCCTCTTGAGCGAAATCCTTGGCAAGAAAATCAAGTATTTCTAAAAAGGGAGAACTGATTCGTAGATAAAACAAGGCCTTTCAACGGCAAATATAGCCAGTTGAAAGACCTTTATTTTTAGAGACTTATAGTCGTACGACTACTCACTCTATAAACGTACGACTATAACCCCTATGAACGTACGACTATAGACTCTAATGACGTACGACTATAAACTTAATAAACGTACGAGCTTAAACCTTACGTTCAATAACGAAATCAAGATAAGCTTTCAAAGCGTTATAGATACCCTTATCTTCCACATAAGTGTCCAAGAAATTCATGGCTTCTGCATGGAAATCCCACATACGCTTATCTGCGTATTCTATACCGCCATTAGCTTTCGTAAATTCCACCAAGCGAGCAATTTCATCAGGAGTTACTTGATGAGATTTCACCTTACGTGCCAGCTTCATCATCTCCTCGTCACCAGTAGATTTCAGCGCATAGATAACCGGCAAAGTCAACTTACCTTCAGCCATATCATTACCAGTAGGCTTACCTATCTCCTGAGAATCGTAGTAATCAAAAATATCATCACGAATCTGGAAGATAATACCCAAATTCTGGCCAAATCGCTTGGCTTCCTCTATAGCAATCTGCGAAGCATTAGCCGACAAAGCACCAATACCGGCACAAGCCTCAAAAAGAGCTGCCGTTTTCTGCTTAATTACCTGATAATAAATGTCTTCCGATATTTCCTGATTACTGATACTATTCAATTGCAAGATCTCACCATTGGACAAAACACGTCCTAATTCAGCAAGATATCTCACTATTTCCTCAGAATGAGAATAGGAAACATGGAGCAAGGCAGTAGAGAGAATGAAGTCACCTACCAGTACTGCAACCTTATTATTATAAGTAGCATTGACACTTGCCTGACCACGGCGCTCCCCACTTTCATCTACAACATCATCATGTACTAAAGAAGCCGTATGAAGCAGTTCCAAACCGACTGCTGAATGCTGAGTAACCTCAGTAACTTTGCCGAAATTCTTCGCCATCAGCAGGATAAGCATAGGGCGCATACGCTTACCCGCACGCTGTCGAATATGGTCGAGAGCCTGCGAAAGAAGTCCGTCGCTATGCATCAAAGACTTATTAAACAAATCAATAAAATCTGTCAACTCTGCCTCAATAGGCTGTCTGATAAGTGATAAATAATCCATTATGTGATAGTAAAACTACTTAATTTCTGAAATTTGATACAAAATTAATCAATTATTCGTGAAATGTGGCAATTTTTTAGTAATTTTACACCATAAATATGAATATTATGGATAAATTATTCCTTTTAGACGCGTATGCGCTCATTTATCGCTCGTATTACGCCTTTATCAAAGCTCCAAGAATCAATTCCAAGGGGCTCAACACTTCGTGTATCATGGGGTTCTGCAATACCCTCAACGAGATACTTACCAAGGAGAAACCAACTCATATCGCAGTGGCTTTCGACCATGGTAAGACCTTCCGCCATGAGGCTTTTCCTGCCTATAAAGCCCAGCGAGAAGAGACACCGGAAGACATCAAGCTCTCTGTGCCAATCATCAAAAACATACTCGAAGCCTACAACATTCCTATCCTCCAAGTAGATGGTTTTGAGGCTGATGATATCATTGGTACTGTGGCGATTCAAGCTGGAGAGAAAGGTATAGAGACCTACATGCTCACACCAGATAAAGATTATGGTCAGCTGGTAAGGGAGAATGTATATATGTTCCGTCCTCGACATGGAGGCGGATATGAAACCTTGGGTGAAAAGGAAATTGAGGAAAAATACGGAATCGCTTCCCCACTCCAGGTTATTGACCTTTTGGCTCTCATGGGTGACTCGGCAGATAACTTCCCAGGATGTCCTGGTGTCGGAGAGAAAACGGCTGCCAAACTGATCAATGAATTTGGAAGCGTAGAGAACTTGATTGAAAATTCTTCTAAGGTGAAAGGCAAACTTCGCGAAAAGGTTGAAGGTGCCATTGAGGATATTAAAATCTCAAAGTTCCTGGCAACTATCCGGACTGATGTTCCTGTGGAAATTAAAATGGATGATTTAAAGTTGGTTGAACCTGATAAAGAAAAGTTGGACGAAATCTTCTCCGAACTCGAGTTCAAAAGCTTTGCAAACAGGATTCTTAAAAAACCTCAACAAAAGAAAATAAAGCCTACAGGAGAGCTCGATTTATTTGGCGCACAGCAAGACGATGGGCAGGAAGTTCAAAAAAACGCGAGTTTTGAGACCCTTAAAAGCACTCCTCATAAGTATCAACTTATTGAAAATGAGGAAGATGCGAAGAAACTTTGTGATTATTTGATGACATTCGATATTCTCAGTTTAGACACAGAGACCACTTCTACTACTGCAATTGATGCAGAATTGGTGGGTTTGAGCTTTGCCGTCAAAGAAAAAGAGGCTTACTATGTCGCCATTTCTGCAAATCGTGAAGAAGCTTTAAAATTCGTAAACATCTTTAAACCGCTCTATGAAAACCCTCAAATTCTGAAAGTCGGCCAAAATATCAAATACGACTACGAGGTTTTGATGAATTACGGAGTGGAGATAAAAGGCAAGATGTTTGATACGATGATTGCTCACTATCTCATCCAACCAGAGTTATACCACAACATGGATTATCTGGCTGAAGTCTTGCTCAATTACCAGACCATCCATATTGAGGAGTTGATCGGTCCGAAAGGCAGAAACCAGAAATCGATGCGAGATCTTGCTCCATCCGATGTTTATGAATATGCAGCAGAAGATGCAGACATCACATTGCGATTGAAAAATGTACTTGAGCCAAAACTCAAGGAGATCCATTGTGAGGATCTGTTTTGGAATGTCGAAATGCCACTTGTACCCGTTTTGGCCCACATGGAGATGAACGGAGTATGCATTGATACCGATACGCTGAAAGAAACATCTAATAATTTGACCAACAGATTGGCAGACATAGAGCATCACATCTACGAACTGGCAGGTGAATCGTTCAACATAGCCTCTCCACGTCAGGTAGGTGAAATCCTCTTCGGAAAAATGAAGATTGTGGAGAAACCGAAAAAGACAAAGACGGGACAATATGTGACGAGTGAAGAAGTTCTGCAACAGTTGAGAAGCAAGAGTCCGATCATCGATGAGATTCTGAACTACAGGGGTTTAAAGAAACTTCTGAGCACATACGTGGATGCTCTTCCTAAGCTCATCAACCCACGTACCGGACATATACATGCCTCATTCAATCAGGCCATTACTGCCACAGGTCGCCTTTCATCAAGTGATCCAAACCTACAGAATATTCCAGTTCGTGATGATGATGGAAAAGAAATACGCCGCTGCTTTATTCCAGAGCCAGGCTGTCTGTTTTTTTCAGCAGACTACTCCCAGATAGAGTTGCGCATCATGGCACACTTGAGCGAAGACAAGAATATGGTAGAAGCCTTCCGTGAAGGTTCCGATATCCATGCCGCAACAGCTGCCAAAATATGGCATGAAGAAATATCGCAAGTTACTGATACTCAGCGCAAAAAGGCAAAGACTGCCAACTTTGGTATCATCTATGGTATCACTACATTCGGTCTGGCGCAGCGCATGAATATAGAAAATAAAGAAGCCAAGCAAATCATTGAGGATTATTTCCGCACCTTCCCTGGCGTAAAGGCCTATATGGAGAAATCAAAGGAAATTGCCCGCGAGAAAGGCTATGCTGAGACTATTTTCCACCGCCGCCGCTACTTACCAGACATCAATAGCCGCAATGGTACAGTACGCGGTTTTGCCGAGCGCAATGCCATCAATGCCCCTATCCAAGGTTCAGAGGCCGACATCATCAAGGTTGCGATGGTTCGCATCTTCAACCGGTTCAAAGCTGAAGGCATCAAGAGCAAAATGATCATCCAGGTACACGATGAGCTCAATTTCTCCGTCTATCCGGAAGAGAAAGAAAAAGTAGAGCAAATCGTGGTAGAGGAAATGCAGAATGCCTATCATCTGAGCGTACCATTAGTAGCCGATGCAGGCTGGGGAAAGAACTGGCTGGAAGCACATTAATGCCAACTCAGAATGACACTAAAACAAGGGAACTTACATTATAAGTTCTAAACATGAATGAAAAAAGAACTTTTGGTAAAAGAAACCTATAAAAAACAGAGGAACTTTGGAATAAGATAACTCCAAAGTTCCTTTTTATATTTCAGAAATTTGTGTAAGCAGGTGTCCTTGCCAACAAGTAAATTTAAGAACTAGCAAACAATAATAGTTTCAAATCATCAGCACTGCGTATTTACAATTTCCTGATTACGGTTTCCAACTGCTCACCCAATCCGATAGTATAACCCTGTGAGAAATAAACCACACGATTGAAAGTATCAGAAATCATAAATATCGGAAGGAGGTTGGCATTCGTAAGTTTCATATTCTCAACGATTTGTTTCCGAATAGACCCCTCCTTGTCTATACCGAATATCAGATTCTTAGGCAGACCCGGGAACTCGGCAATGCGGAACTTTTTAGCTGAAGCTTCATCCTCGAAGAGGAGCACCATAGGACGATTCCACTTTTCGAATACTTGCGCAACCTTAGCGATATCCTTCAAGGCATGATTAGTAGGCTCTTGGCCTACACCCAACAAACCGGTAATGAAATAACCACGCCCCGTCTGGCTCAAAAGACTGACATCCTTACCATCCAAGATGAATTTAGACTCCGAATCAAAGTTTCCCTTAACCGTAATCTCGGTATCAGAAGTACGTAAAAACATCTTAACTACATTGGTTTCGGCTTGTTTCACATGAAACAATTGCATTTCTGACAACACCCCGCCATTGGCAAGACGAGTACCCGTTACAAGAGCATAATCCCCCTCATCCAATTCCACTCCATTCTTGAACGTATTACTCCAAGTACATCCCTCTTCAGGATATTCCAGCAGCGAAGTAGAGCCGTCAGGATTGATGCGAGTAAGAGAGAAATGACTATAATACTTAGGATCATCCACCACTCCATTAGGCTGATAATCAAGCTTTAACAAGCCCTTAGGAGAAGACTGTACCTTTGTCTTTTCCATATTAGATGCAGCAGAAGATGCTTTCGCGTCAAAATCGACGTCTATCCAGACGTCATTCTGCAAACCCTCCTTCACTCCACCTTGTTTATATTGCAATTTCTTGGTCACAGCATCCACTCTCGCCTCAATTCCAAGACTTCTTGCCACATCCACAAAGAAAATCTTCCGAGAGCGCTCATCCGTAAGACGTGATGTCCAAACACCCATAGGAGTCTGGGCGATTTGCAATGCCTTCTTGTCAGGGTTCAGACGGATATTCTCCTTCACCCATTCCACCAGACGAGCTGGATCTTGTCTGAAAACTTGAGCCAAAGATTGCTTTGCTTTAGCTGCATTATTTGCTTTTACAGACTTGGAAGACACATCACGATCATCAGCAACAGAGGTCTTCATCTTTTCAAATTGCTCCTCAAAGAACTGTTTGAAAGGATGAATTATCATCTCGTCCTCCACACGAGGAGACAACTGGTTGCTATGGGCATTGAAATGATCCTCCAGAATATCCATCTGCATATCCCTTAAATCCTTGGCACTCAGCGTGCTGAGCAAATCTATAGCCCGACTCAGATTGTCCTGATGAAGCATCAGAAACTTGAGGATAACTTCGTGATTACCCCAAGAACCAACAAGGAAATCCACTAACTTCTGAGCTTTATCAGAGAACTTTTGAGCATTTTGATAGTCCATTTTTTCTCCCTTTACCATCCAAGTAGGAACCCCGTTTCTCGTCAAATACTTCTCCTCAAGCAATCCATTTTTCTGCAATGCCTCCAGAGCCGTCTCCTTAGTATAGAAAGTAGCCAGATAAGCATGGCGGATAGAATCCTCATAAGCGAATCGCTCCAGGTTCTTCGCTCTCGCCTCTGCCGAAACCTCAGGAATATTTGCTTTCTCTGGCGGAGGTACGATATCAAAAGAATCACGGAAACTAACGGAAGAAAAATCAAGAGAACGGTTCATATCCGAAGCAGAAACCTTCCGGTCAAGCCGGATGGTCATTTTTCTCGCCTTCTCGCCTTCCTCACCAGGCAGATTTGCCTTACCGAAAGAAGCCTTTACAAAGCCATACTTACCATCCTTCGAAGCCCAAACCATCATATCGCCCTTACCAGCCGAAAGAAAGGTCTTGCCATCCTGAGCCGTATATTTCGTCACAACAGAACAAAACTCTGCATAATTATAGATTTTAAAATCCACTCTTGCACCCTCTACAGGCTTGCCTTCAGCATCAACTACAGAGAAGTCGATACGGGCAGAGGAGCCATAATTGTCTATCAGATTGATTTCTGTATAGTTGGATGTGCGGAGCATTACCTCTTCCGGTCCGTTATAGTCGCCAAACGCCTTCGTATGCATCAGCATGGCTCTCGATGCGGGAGCATTAAACCATGCCAGATTAAGCACAGCCTCAGGTTCGCAAGCACCTAAGAAGTACCATTTACCATCAGCCCATGCTTCTACCCAGGCATGATTGTCGTCAGTATGCGCCCAGCGAGGCGTATAAACCTGTCTGGCAGGAATGCCTATCGCTCTCAATGCTGCCACGGTAAAAGTACTCTCCTCGCCGCATCTTCCGTATGCAGAACGGATCGTGGCAAGAGGAGCAGAAGTACGACCGTCGGAAGGCTGATAGGTTACCCGCTCATGACACCAATGGTTGACTTCCAGAATAGCATCTTTCATGCCCATCCCCTTCACACGCTCTTTCAGTTCCTTAAAGAATATCATTCGGGAATCATCCAGATTTTCATTATTCACACGGATAGGAAGCACAAAGTGACGGAACAGCAACTCCGGTATATCCTTGCCCCAAGCCATTTCCTTCCTTGCCTCAAAGCTCGTACGGACATTTTCCAGGAAGAAACTTGTAGGATAGTCTGTCACGTCAGCTACTGGCATATAGGCATAGAGGAATTGCAGGGCCTCCTGCTCCTCAGTCGTCAGTTTCTGCTTAGTGACCTCCATCGTCTCCTTAGCCCCCTTTTTCTTCAGGACTGTACCATAGACGTTCATCCCTTTCACCTGATAGAACTGCCTGCCCACGAGTTTCATCTTACTCTCGAAAGCGTTTTACACCTTAGAGCGATAAGCCCCGTCTGAGATAAAATGGGGTTTGTCATGTGCATCCACCGATAAACAGTTGGCCATCACCGCCTGCCAAGAAACCAAGAAGAGGATGGCTAAAGATACTATAT
>CAMBBY010000015.1 GCA_945863825.1 uncultured Prevotella sp.
GAGATCTACACGGAGTATCGTCGGCAGCGTCAGATGTGTATAAGAGACAGCTCCAAGGCACGCAGCGTGTTCACGTCGATATCGTTGGTAGGCTCATCGAGAAGCAATACATTACCCTCCTGCTTCAATGCCAAGGCCAACTGCAGACGGTTGCGCTCACCACCCGAGAGAACACTGCAGAGCTTGCTCTGGTCGGTGCCCGAAAAGTTGAAACGGCTGATGTAAGCACGTGCATTCACATCTCTGCCACCCAGACGCAAGGTCTCATTGCCCTGAGAAATCACCTCGTAAACGGTCTTCTGAGGGTCGATGTCCTTGTGCTGCTGGTCAACATAAGCCAGTTTCACGGTCTCACCCACCTCGAATGTACCGCCGTCAGCCTGCTCCAATCCCATGATGAGACGGAAGAGGGTAGTCTTACCGGCTCCGTTAGGACCGATGACACCCACGATGCCGTTAGGAGGAAGCATGAAGTTGAGGTCGTTGAAGAGAACTTTCTCGCCGAACGCCTTCTTTACATGCTGAGCCTCAATCACCTTGTTACCCAGACGAGGACCGTTAGGGATGAAGATTTCCAGCTTCTCCTCGCGCTCCTTCTGTTCCTGGTTGAGCATCTGTTCGTAAGAGTTCAGACGAGCCTTACCCTTAGCCTGACGGGCCTTAGGCGCCATGCGAACCCATTCCAACTCACGCTCCAATGTCTTGCGGCGCTTAGAGGCGGTCTTTTCCTCCTGAATCATTCGCTTGGTCTTCTGGTCGAGCCATGAAGAGTAGTTGCCCTTCCATGGAATACCCTCGCCACGGTCCAACTCCAGAATCCACTCGCTCACGTCGTCGAGGAAGTAGCGGTCGTGGGTTACGGCGATGACGGTTCCCTCATACTGCTGCAGGTGCTGCTCCAACCAGTCGATGCTCTCAGCATCCAGGTGGTTGGTAGGCTCATCGAGCAGGAGCACATCCGGTTTCTGCAAGAGCAGGCGGCAGAGAGCCACACGGCGGCGCTCACCACCAGAGAGGTTGGTTACCGGCCAATCGCCAGGAGGACAGTGGAGAGCATCCATCGCACGCTCCAGTTTGGAGTCGATGTTCCAGGCATCGGTAGCATCAATGATGTCCTGCACCTCAGCCTGTCGCTGCATCAGCTTGTCCATTTTATCTGGGTCTCCATAGTATTCCTCGAGACCAAACTTATTGTTGATGTCCTCGTACTCAGCGAGTGCATCATAAATCTTCTGCACACCCTCCATCACGTTCTCCTTCACGGTCTTGTTTTCATCGAGCGGAGGGTCCTGTGGCAAGTAGCCCACAGAGTAACCTGGGCTCCATACCACCTCGCCTTGTGTAGGCTGTTCCAATCCAGCGATGATTTTCATCAAGGTAGATTTACCTGCACCGTTCAGACCGATGATGCCTATTTTTGCTCCGTAGAAGAACGATAGGTAGATGTTCTTCAGAATCTGTTTCTGGTTTTGTGGGATAATCTTAGATACGCCCACCATTGAGAAGATGATCTTCTTGTCGTCAACTGTTGCCATATAATAATAAAAAAAAATGTGTTATGCCAATCGGATGCTCATCGGGCTCACGGTGATGAGTCGCTTCTTGTAGAGATCTCCGATGGCACGCTTAAATACTTTTTTGCTTACGTGGAATCGCTCGTAGATATCGTCTGCCTCGCTCTTGTCGCCCAGATTGCATTCCCCGTCATTGTCGAGCAGGTACTGGTAGAGGGTTTCTGCGAAATCGGCAGTCTGTTCCATGCCGGTCTTCTGCAGGGTGACGTCTATCTTGCCATCTGGGCGTACTCGTCCGATGTAGCCCTTTAGTTTGTCGCCTGTATGGATATACTGGAATATCTGGCTCTTGTAGAGCAGACCGGAGTACTGGTTATCAATGATGACCTTGAATCCGAGGTCGGTTTTCTGCCAGATGAGCAGATCCACTTCCTCTCCGTGCTTGTAGTGAGGATGGTCTTCCTTCAGGTATCTTTCCACCTTGGCTGAGGCTACGATGCGGTAACTCTCCTCATCGATATGGATATGAACGATGTAGGAATTGCCCAATACCATGCGCTTCTTCTGTTCACGGAATGGGCAGAAGATGTCCTTCATCAGTCCCCAACCGAGGAAAGCACCATATTCGTTGACCCATTTCACTTCGAGATAGGCGAAGTCGCCCACTTTGGCAAGAGGGGTTTCGGTGGTGGCGATGATACGCTCTTCCTGGTCGAGATAGATGAAAACGTCAATCTCGTCGCCAATGGAAAGTCCCTTCGGTACGTAGCGGGTAGGAAGGAGGATTTCTCCCTCATCGCCTCCGTCGAGGTACATGCCGAAATCTACTTTCTTTACAACTCTGAGGCGGTTGTAATCACCGAGCTTTATCTTGTTTGCCATGTTTTCTTGTTAACTTCTTTTCTTGGATTCTTATTCCTTCTTGTGAATTCTGATCTTCTTTCTACGAATGCGAATTCTATGATCTTAGATTACATCCTCCTGTTCACTCTTTTTCTGGACAATATTTTCCTGGACTTTTTCTTCCTGAATGTCCTTTGCAGGAGTCTCGGCTTCAGCAGAATTAGCCTCTACGGTTTTCTCGATCATTCCGTCTTTCAGGTGAATGGTGCGGTCGGTGATGGCAGCAAGTCCCTCATCGTGGGTTACGATAACGAAGGTCTGTCCGAACTTGTCACGCAGATCGAAGAACAGTTGGTGCAGTTCTGCCTTGTTTTTGGTATCGAGGCTTCCTGATGGTTCATCGGCCAGGATGACGGCAGGATTGTTGATCAATGCCCTGGCCACAGCCACACGCTGTTTCTCGCCACCGGAGAGTTCGGCAGGCTTGTGGTTGGCTCTATCGCTCAGACCCATGAACGCCAGCAGTTCCTCAGCGCGTTCCTTCGCCTGTTTGCGACTCTTGCCGGCAATGAAGGCAGGAATCATGATGTTCTCCAGTGCGGTGAACTCAGGCAGGAGCTGGTGAAACTGGAACACGAAGCCCAGATGCTGGTTGCGGAAATCGCTCAGTTTCTTGGTGGAGAGCCTGCTCACATCAATGCCATCGATGATGATATTTCCTGCGTCAGGCTTATCGAGGGTTCCGATGATCTGGAGCAGCGTGGTTTTGCCGGCTCCACTGGGACCGACAATGCTTACCACCTCGCCCTTGTCGATGTGCAGGTCGATGCCCTTAAGTACCTGCAGCGAGCCGAAGCTTTTGGTTATGCCTTTGATATCTATCATTTTTCTTTTCTTTTCGTTTGTATCAGTAGGCAAAGTTAAGCAAAATAATTGGAAATGCCTAATAGTTGAAGACAAAATAACTAAGTTTTTCTTAAAAATGTTTGGAATGTATGGTTTCGGGAGAAATGTTTACATTATTTAGTGCGGAAAATGTGCTCATTTCGGATAAAAGTAGTAACTTTGCATTTAAATAGTTTCTGATTTTGATATTTTTCAAATATGATTTGATATTTTACCAGATATGATAGATAGACCGACGATAGAAAGAATTATGGATTCCACCAAGATAGAAGAGGTGGTAGGAGAGTTCGTGACCCTTAAGAAACGAGGGGTCAACTACATCGGCTTGTGCCCTTTCCATAACGACTCCCATCCGTCTTTCTCCGTATCACCGACCCGTGGCATCTGTCATTGTTTCACCTGTGGCAAGGGTGGTAATGCCATCAACTTCCTCATGGAACTGGAACAGATGACCTATCCCGATGCCTTGCGCTGGCTTGCCAAGAAATATCATATCGAAATCAAGGAACGCGAACTGACCAACGAGGAAAAGCAGCGGGAGAGCGAAAGGGAATCTATGTTCATCGTCAACGAGTGGGCTGCCAAGTATTTCCAGGATATCCTTCAGAATGATGTGGACGGTCGTGCCATCGGTATGCAGTATTTCAGAAGCCGCGGTTTCAGAGATGACATCATCCGAAAATTCCAGCTCGGCTTTTCGCTCAACAGTCGTACTGCTCTCGGCGCGGCGGCTGTGAAACAGGGTTATAATCCGAAGTATCTGGTCAAGACGGGTGTGCTCATCGCCTCTGATAATGAACCGGGAAAGTTTTTCGACCGATTCTCAGGCCGTGCCATCTTCCCATGGTTTAGTGTGAGTGGCAAGGTGGTGGCTTTCGGCGGACGTGTGCTCGATAGCCGTACCAAGGGTGTGAGCCAGAAATATGTCAACTCGCCCGACAGTGAGATTTATCACAAGGAACGTGAACTCTACGGACTTTTCCAGGCGAAGAAGGCGATTGCCAAGGAAGACTGCGTATTTATGGTGGAGGGCTATACTGATGTGATTTCCATGCACCAGTGTGGCATTGAAAACGTGGTGGCCAATTCGGGTACGGCACTCAGTATCTATCAGATCCGACTCTTGCATCGCTTTACCAATAATATCGTATTGCTCTATGATGGTGACAAGGCGGGTGTGCATGCTGCCCTGAGAGGAACCGACATGCTGCTGGAGGAGGAGATGAACGTCAAGGTACTTTTCCTGCCTGACGGTAACGACCCTGACAGTTTTGCACGCAATCATACTGCCGAACAGTTCAGACAATATATTGCAGACCATCAGACAGACTTTATCCAGTTTAAGACCGACGTGATGCTCAAAGGCGTTACCGATCCCGTGAAGCGAAGTGAGGCCATCAATTCCATCGTGGAGAGCATCTCGAAGATCAAGAATCAGATTACCCGAGCGGCTTATATCACCGACTGTTCTCATCGTCTGGGAGTCAACGAGGCGGTTATCATCAATGCCCTCAATTCCTTTATCCGCAACGGAATGAGCGAGCAGGTGAAGGAGGAACGCCGGGCTGCAGGACTCAGAGATGCCGGCTATCCGGTGAAGCAGCAGGCATTGCGACAGGCGGCTGTCACTCCGCTCGACAAACTGATGGGGGTGGAAGACCTGCTCATCAAACTGGTAATCCATCATGGCGATGAAATCATCAAGGTGCAGGATGCTGACGGCAATGATGTGGAACTGCCAGCCGCTCAGTATATCTATCTGGACATGGAGGGCGATGACTTCAAGTTCCACCATTCCATCTACAATCAGATCATGGCTGAGGCTATGGAACATATTGAGGAGGAAGGATTCAGATGTGAAACCTATTTTGCTTCTCATCCCAATCCGGAAATCAGTAGGATAGCCGGTATTCCGACGGGTGAGCAGGAGATAACGACGGCAAGTCTGCAGATGAAGATGAACGAGGAGAAACTGCGCCAGCAGATATTCAAGGACATGCTTTCCTTCCGTACCCACTATATTGCGCAGCGTATTATCGAGGTGCAGCAGGAGTTCAAGCAGAATCCTGGCAACAGGGAACTTCTGGAGGAATTCGTGAAACTGAAGAAGATGAACATGCTCGTGGCGTCACAGTCGAATAATGTCTTCAACTAAAATATAATATAAGGAGGTAAGAATATGCTGTATATCCATTGGTTTCTGCTGGTAGTATATCTGGCGATAACAATAAGTGGAATCGTGGCTGTTCTCATGGACAACAAGCAACCGGAGAAAGCCATGGCATGGATTCTTGTGCTCTGTTTCATGCCGGTAGTCGGCATCATTTTCTATCTTTTCTTCGGCAAGAATACCCGTAAGGAAAAGGTAATCAGCAAGCGCAGTATGGACTTGCTCACCAAGCGCAGCATGCTCGAATTTGCCGAGCAGGAAGACCTGCATATTCCTCGCCGCAACAGACCGCTGATGAAACTGTTTACCAACCAGAACTGGGCGCTCCCTTTCAAGGATAATGAGGTGGATATTCTCATGGACGGCTATGAGTTTGCATTCTCACTCCTGAATGCCATCGGACAGGCAAAGGACCATATTCATCTGGATACTTATATCATCGAAGACGATGCTTTAGGAAATCTGGTGGCTGATGCGCTGATAGACAAGGTGCGTGAGGGCGTGGAGGTACGACTGATATACGACGATGTGGGGTGCTGGAAGGTGAAAAACCGCTTCTTCGAAAGGATGATTAAGGCAGGAGTGCGTGTACAGGCTTTCATGCCAGTTAGGTTTCCTGCCTTTACGGGTAAGGTGAACTATCGCAACCATCGCAAACTCTGTGTCATCGATGGAAAGGTGGGATTTATCGGGGGCATGAATATTGCCATGAGATATGTGAAGGGAACGGCCAAGCAGGCTTGGCGAGATACGCATCTCCGTATCCGTGGCGGTGCTGTCTATGCCATCCAGAGAGCATTCCTTGTGGACTGGTATTTCGTATGTCGGGAACTCATCAACGACCGCCGCTATTATCCGTCTGTAGATAAGAGTATTTCCAATAATTGTCTTACGCAGATTGTGACGAGCAGTCCTGTTTCTCCTTGGCCTGACATCATGCAGGGCTATGTACGCATCATCCTGCAGGCCCACAGGTATGTGTATATGGAGAGTCCTTATTTCTTGCCTACTGAACCCGTGCTCTTTGCCATGCGAACAGCGGCTTTGGCGGGAGTAGATGTCAGACTCATGGTGCCTCGCCGGGGCGATGCTAAACTGGTGGAATGGGCTTCGCGTTCTTATCTGATGGAGGTGATAGAGGCAGGTGTGAAAGTTTATCTTTATGAGGATGGATTCAACCATAGCAAACTCCTGGTAAGCGATGATAATCTGAGTTCCTGCGGCAGTACCAATATCGATTTCCGCAGTTTTGAGAATAATTTCGAGGCAAATGCTTTCTTCTTTGGTGAGGGGATGGCTTTGCGTATCAAGCGGATATTCCTGGCAGATCAGGAACGCTCCATGCTGGTAGATGATGTGGCTTATTTCATCAAGCGCCCGTTCTTCCAGCGATTGTTTGAATCGCTTGTGAGACTGCTCTCGCCATTGCTGTAGAACGATTTCTTGATGATGTGTCGTAGAGTAATATTTGCTGAAGATGTCGTATAACGATTTTTTTGATTTAGAAACTTAAAACTATAGAATATGGATGCAACTTATATGGAATTGACTATTCGTCTTACGCTGGCGCTCTTGTTGGGTGGAGCGATAGGTATCGAACGTGAATATCGTGCCAAGGAAGCTGGTTTCCGTACTCATTTCCTTGTAGCTTTGGGTAGTGCTCTTTTCTGTCTCGTGTCCCAGTTTGGCTTTGGAGTAGATCTAAAGGATTCCTCCCGAGTGGCAGCGCAGGTAGTTTCGGGCATCGGATTTTTAGGTGCCGGTACGATTATCTTTCAGAAGAATGTGGTGCGCGGCTTGACTACGGCTGCTGGTCTTTGGGTCACGGCAGCCATCGGCTTAGCTTGCGGTACGGGCATGTATTTGGCAGCGGTGCTTACCACGGCTATGGTGTTGTTAGGACTGGAGGTGCTGAACTATTGGATTCCTCAGTTGGGATTATCCACCATTGAGTTGTCCTTTTCTGCTCCATCCCGTGAGAGTGTGAAGGAATTTATCACGCGCATCAAGCAGGACGGGATGGAAGTACATTCTTATGAGTTGAAGGAACGTCGCTTGTCGAAGGAAGAATTTCTGGAAGCAAGCATAGAAATCAGAGCGAAACGCGACTTTCATACATTGGAGATACTGGATTATATGAATGATTTTTCGGATGTCACGATTTCTACGATTAAGTAGAACATGGTGTATCAATAAGTCCACTCTGTATGCTTGAAAAGGTCCCACAGATATCATAGATTTGGCTTGAGGTCTCAAAAAAATCTGTGTAATCTGTGGAACTATGTGTTTTAGGCGTTCCGTTTTATTAAAAAAATCTTGCCAGATAATCGTAGTGTTCGCCTTCAGCAATCAGTTCGCCATGTAATCCACAACTCTCTGCGATGGATTTGAGCAGCGGGAAATCAACATAGAGCCAGTCGAAGGAGTCTCCCTTTACGTCTTTGTAAACCATCTGATAATCCACTTCGCCATAGTAGGCTGCATTGAGATTGATGTCGAAACTTCCGTCCTCGTTCTCGTAGATGTATTTGATGTCAGAAGAATCGATGAGAATCTGTCCGCCTTTGTTGAGCAAAGCCTTGAGACGGTTGAAGAGGGCAGGGAGGTTTTCTATTTTCCCGGCAATTCCAGTACCGTTCATCAGGAGAAGGATGGTATCGAACCCACTCTCGCTCTGTGATCCGCCTTCATTCTGCAATCTATCTTCGCTTCCCATTCCGCTTTTGCTTCCCAAATGTGGGTCAAACAGGTTGATGCATTCTACATCCTTCACTCCTCTCTGGAGCATGGCTTGGCAACTCTGCGGAGAAATATCAATGGCTTTTACGGCAATCGATTGGGCTTGCAGGGCGAGTGCATGACATCCTGCACCAGCTCCAACATCCAGCACCTTTCCTTTGGCGAGGCTCAATGCTTTCTGCTCCAGTATCGGCATTTCTTCCAGGTTGCGGAAGAGATGTTTTACCGGCATTTCGTCTTCTTCAAACATAGAAGATAATATGCTCAATTTTCCAGCCTTCCCTTTAGTTTGGTACTCAAGGATGGCGGCACCCATCGGATCTTTGTCTTTTGATAGTATATCTGTGTTCATACCTACAAAAATACGATTATTTCGCTAAACCGGCATATCAATATGCATAATTTAACATAAAAAATATCTTTATGCCATAAATAGGTGTCGATTTTTCGTTTATCTTCTTGCAACGATGCAAAAAAATGCTTACCTTTACCGCCAATTTGGACAATGTCAGAAAACGTGTTATCAAAAACAGGTGACTGATTTGTCTATTGTCCTATTATAAAATAAAAGCAATAAAACGATGAGATTACCAGAGAATATCATAGAGATGTTACGGCAAAAATCAGGAAACGATTTGTATTTGCCGTCTGATTGTGAATTCCTTTCACTCGATATCGAGAGTAAATCAGGAGTACATATTGGAGCAACTACGCTCAAGCGCCTTCTTGGTTTTGCTCAAGATGAACGTACACCTCATGCCAGTACCCTGGAGGTATTGGCAAAATATCTTGGGTATGCTCACTGGGAAGATGTTGTAAATCAAGAGGAAAAATGTAGCTCGGATTTTGATACTCCTGAGGACGAAATTCGTGCGGCTAATCTGACTGTAGGTGATCGGGTAGATATAACTTATTCGCCTGACCGGCATGTAGTTTTTGAGTATGTGGGAGATGATTTTTTTGTTGTGGTAGAGCGAGAGGGAAACAAATTGGAACTTGGTGATCGTTTGCAAATCCAGAATTTCATCTTGCACCATCCTTTTTATGCAAGACAGGTATTCCGGGGAGAAGAATGCCTGGGCACTTATTCTGCTGCTATGGTTTCAGGAATTGATACCTTAAAACTGATCAGAAAATGATGGATTATTCTTGTTTTTCAGGCAATCAACAGGATAGTTTGAAAGAATCCTTACCAGTCTCCGGTTTCATGTGTGAGGCTTATCGTGTGAAGATATACGGCAAACTTCATTTCTTGAAAAAACTGAAACCAGAGCACGAGGACAATATTCTCTTTCGGGAGGCTCTCCGGAAGGAATTTGAGATTGGCTTTCGCTTGGAACATCCTAATATAGTAAGGTATGTTTCCTTTCATGATGATGAAATCTTAATGGAGTATGTAGATGGAGAGGACTTGTTGGCTTTCTTGAAAAATCATCCTACATACTTTGAAGATGCAGAACATTTCGATAAGTTTGTTGGTCAATTCTTAAGTGCTTTGCAATATCTTCATGACAATCAGGTTCTTCATCTCGATTTGAAACCAGAGAACATCATGTTGACTCGCATTGGTTGTGATGTAAAGGTGGTAGATTTGGGCTGCTGTTATTCCGATACTTTTGTTGATTCTACTGGATATACTACGCAGTATGCTGCACCAGAACAGCTTGCCGGTAGGAAGGTGGATGTTAGAACAGATATTTATGCAGTAGGCAAAATATTGGAATTGTTGCCTCATCACCCTATATATAATAAGGTGATAAAAAGGTGCTTGGATAAGAATCCTCAAAACCGTTATCAGACTATTGCGGAATTACAGAAAGCCTTATCTGTAAGAAACTATAATAAAAAGAAAATAGTGGCAGCCGTTTCTATTGTTGTTGCCGTTTCTGTTGTTCTATTGTTGGCTTTGGCAACTCCTTTTCAGCCTTTGCCAAATGAAGCAAAGGAAATGCCCCGAAACCAAAAGTTGGTTGATAGTAAAAAACGCCCGGCCCCGAGTTTGCAGGATTCAATGGAAAAGGTTACCGCAGAGGCAGTAGTCGTGAAGAATCCTCCACTTTCGGGGGCTGTTTCGGAAGAAAAGGAGAAAGTGAAGAGCCACAATTGGCAAAAGGAGATGGATGCGATGTTGGATAAAGCTTATAAAAAGAGTATCAGCTCTTTTTGTGATTCCATTTTTCCATCACCAACAGTTGGTTTGGCATGGAAGACAAAAAGTTCAGAATTTCATAATCAGGTCATGAAGATTACATCAGATTTTCATGCAAAGTATCCCGAAGTGGAGGAATCATTGCTCTTCGCTTATGCAGAGAATAAATTTCAGACTGTAGTAGGATACTGTCTCTTATACACATCTCCGAGCCCACGAGACTAAGGCGAATCTCG
>CAMBBY010000016.1 GCA_945863825.1 uncultured Prevotella sp.
GATTCGCCTTAGTCTCGTGGGCTCGGAGATGTGTATAAGAGACAGAGCGTATGGTTCTCATCGGCTAATGCCGTGACGGGTAAACTCTACGAATGGGATTCCAATGTGGAAACCTTTTTCTCGCTCACCAAGGTAAATCAGGAACTGACCCAGCGCAATGCTTACCTGGAACAGCAGGTGCAGCAGCTTTCCGAGAAATTGACTGATGCTACCAAGGACAGTACCTTTGTGCAGCGCAGCCAGATGAGTCTGTTGCAGTCTTATCACCTGATTCCTGCCAAGGTGGTTGCCAATAGCATAGATAAGCCGGGCAACCTGATGACTATCGACAAGGGCAGGGCTGATGGTGTGCGCAAGGATATGGGTGTGGTTTGCGGTACAGGTGTGGTTGGCATTGTGTATCTGGTAGCAGAACATTATAGCGTGCTGATTCCTGTACTCAATACAAAGTCTAACATCAGTTGCACCATCAAGAACAGAGGCTATTTTGGTTATCTTCGTTGGAAAGGTGGTCCTTCTGAATATGCTTATATGGAGGATGTTCCTCGTCATGCTCATTTCAAGTTGGGCGATTATGTAGTGACGAGTGGCTACTCTGCTGTCTTCCCTCCAGGTGTGTTGGTAGGAAAGGTGCTGCACGTGTTCAATTCCGCAGATGGTCTTTCGTATCGGGTTCAGTTGAAACTCTCTACTGATTTTGCCAAGCTGCGTGACGTCTGTGTCATCGATGATGCACCTATGCGTGAGCGTCTGGAACTGATGAGAGCGGCTCAGGATTCCATCAAGCCGGATTAAAATAGCCTGTATTCCTGATGGATGGAATGGGGCTATATGGAAATGGTTATTTCAAATATTTAAATTTCTAATTTTAACTAATGAGTATAGAACAAGTAAGACGATTTGTGCTGTTTGTAGTGCTCTTGTTGGTACAGGGACTGGTGCTCAATCATATTCATCTCTTCGATTGTGCCACACCATTGATCTACATCATCCTGGTGCTGCATTTTCGCAGAAACCAGTCCAGATGGTCGGCTCTTCTCTGGAGCTTTTCCCTCGGACTCTGTGTTGATGTCTTTGCCAATACCCCAGGTGTGGCAGCTGCTTCTATGACGCTCATGGGACTGGTTCAGCCTTATCTCTTCGAACTTTTCATACCGAGAGACAGTGCTGACGATCTGGAACCAACCATCCGCAGCATTGGTGTTTCTTCCTTTTTTTGGTATGTTTTCATCATGATTCTGCTCTATTGCTTGGTATTCTTCACATTGGAAACCTTCAATTTCTTCAATTGGATCCAGTGGCTCAAGTGTATAGGGGGCAGTACCCTGCTCACTTACTTGCTGGTTATGGCATTGGAAAGTATTAAAAAATAGAAGGACTTCAGGGGTTCACTGTGCAAATCTTGAATCTCCTGAATTTCAGGACAATCAATATGGATAGGAAATATGATAGATTATAATCTCGAAAAGCGTAGATTTGTGATAGGTGGTGTGGCCATAGTAATAGTGGTCACCTATCTGATTCGTCTCTTTACGCTCCAGATTATGAGCGACGACTATAAGAAAAATGCCGATAGTAACGCTTTCCTCAAGCAGATAGAATATCCTTCGAGAGGTGCCATCTACGACCGCAATGGCAAGCTGATGGTTTACAACCAGCCTTCCTACGACATCATGGTAGTGATGAACGAAGAGAAAAACCGTCTTGATACGATGGATTTCTGTAATGCCTTAGGTATTACCAAGGAATTTTTCATCAAGCGTATGGAAGATATCAAGGACAGAAGTAAGAATCCGGGATATTCCAGATATACACAACAGCTCTTCATGACTCAGTTGAGCGATAAGGATTTTAGCGTGTTCCAGGAAAAGATGTTCCGTTTTCCTGGCTTCTATGTGCAGAAACGAAGCATCCGAGAATATACTTATCCTTATGCAGCCCATGTGCTGGGTGATGTGGGAGAGGTTTCGGAAAGCGATATAGAGGATGATAGCTATTATCAGCCAGGTGACTACATCGGTAAACTCGGTCTGGAAAAGCATTATGAAAAAGAATTGCGCGGACAGAAGGGTGTGAAAATCATGCTTCGTGATGCCCGAGGTAGAATACAAGGCAGTTATCAGAACGGAAAGTTCGACCAGAAACCTATCGCAGGTAAGGATCTGACGCTCGGTATTGATGTAAAATTACAGGCATTGGGTGAGCGACTCATGCAGGGTAAAATCGGTAGTATCGTAGCTATTGATCCGCGCACGGGAGAGGTGCTGGCTATGGTTTCATCTCCTACTTACGACCCTCGCCGTCTGGTGGGCAAACAGCGTGGAAAGATGCACAAGTGGCTGTCTCACAATCCGTGGAAACCACTCCTCAACCGTAGTATCATGGGTCAGTATCCTCCGGGTTCTACCTTCAAGACTACGCAGGCGCTTACTTTCCTTTCTGAGGGAATTATCACGCCAGGTACGGCTTTCCCTTGCCATAGAGGTTTCTCTTACAAGGGGCTCCACGTGGGATGTCACGGCCATCCATCGCCTATTGCTCTGGTGGATGCTATCAGTACCTCATGTAACGGTTATTTCTGTTGGGGACTTTACTATATGATAGGTAATAAGCGCAAGTACCATTCCGTGCAGACCGCTATGGACACCTGGCGCGACTATATGAAGAGTATGGGATTCGGATATAAATTGGGCATAGACTTGCCTGGTGAAAAGCGAGGTCTTATTCCTAATGCTGCCTATTATGACAAGGCTTATAAAGGCTCATGGAACGGATTGACCATTATCAGTATCTCCATCGGACAGGGTGAGGTCAACCTGACCCCTCTGCAAATAGCCAACCTGGGTGCAACGATAGCCAACCGTGGTTATTACTACATGCCTCATGTAGTACGTAAGGTAAAGGGCGAGCCGCTTGATACGCTTTATACCCGACGCCATCAGACGATGGCTACTCGAAGAGCTTATGATTACGTAGTGGCAGGTATGAGAAGTTCTGCTTTGAGAGGAACCTGTAAGATGCTTGCCCGATACGACTTTGAACCTTGTGGTAAGACGGGTACAGCGCAGAACCGTGGTCATGACCACTCTGTATTCATGGGCTTCGCACCAATGAACAATCCAAAGATTGCCATTGCCGTATATGTAGAGAATGGTGGCTGGGGTGCCGATTATGGTGTGCCTATCGGCGGATTGATGATGGAACAATATTTGAAAGGTAAATTGTCGCCAGCTTCTGAAAGTCAGGCGACGGCAATGCAAAATAGAAGAATCGCTTATGGCTCAAGTAGCAGATAATAGACAACCAAGTGTGCTTCGTTCCATCGACTGGTGGACGATAGGTATTTATCTTGCACTGCTTTCATTCGGATGGATCAGTGTCTGTGGTGCCAGCTACACTTATGGAGACAATGATATTTTCAGTCTGGGTACTCGTTCGGGCATGCAGATTATCTGGATAGGTACTTCGATCGCATTAGGCTTTGTACTCCTGATGCTCGACGACAGGTTTTACGATACCTTCTCGTATGTGATTTATGCTGTTTTGATATTGTTGCTTTTTGCTACAATCTTCAATCCGCATAGCATCAAGGGTTCGCATTCCTGGCTTGTGTTAGGTCCGCTCCGACTCCAGCCCGCTGAGTTTGGTAAGTTTGCCACGGCACTCGCCGTAGCTAAGTTTATGTCGAGTTATGGTTTTAATATCCACAACATCAAGCATTTCATGGCTGCTGTGGGTATTATCCTGCTCCCAATGGTGTGCATTGTAGGACAGAGAGAGACGGGTTCTGCACTGGTTTATTCAGCCTTCTTCCTCATGCTCTATCGCGAGGGAATGCCCGGAAGCATCCTCTTTACGGCTGTGGCCATGGTGGTCTATTTCGTAGTTGGCATCAAGTATGAGAATGTGATGATGTGGGACTCCTATACTTCCATCGGTAAGTTTGTGGTGCTTTTGCTGGTGCAGATATTTACGGCAGGTATGGTCAGTTCCTATACGGGTAACAAGAAACATTGTTATACGATTCTTGCATACACTGTCGGCATTACGCTCATCTTCCTGCTCTTCTCCACCTATGTGATTCCTTTCGACATCGTTTGGGTTCAACTTGGTTTGTGTGCAGCCATGATTGGCTATATTGTTTATCAGGCATTGGCAACCCGATTACGCAGTTATTATTTCATAGCAGCCTTCGCCTTAGGTTCTATAGCTTTCTTCTACTCAGCCGATTATGTGCTCAACAATGTGATGGAACCTCACCAGCGTGTGCGTATCAATGTACTTTTAGGCTTGGATGAAGACTTGGCAGGTGCAGGTTACAATGTTCATCAGAGTGAGATTGCTATCGGCTCTGGTGGTTTGCAAGGTAAGGGATTTCTGAACGGAACGCAGACCAAACTGAAGTTCGTGCCAGAGCAGGATACTGACTTTATCTTCTGTACGGTAGGAGAGGAGGAAGGATTCCTTGGTTCGGCCTGTGTGCTTCTGCTCTTCCTGGCATTGATATTGAGGTTGATTCATCTGGCAGAACGACAACCCTTTAAGTTTGGGCGAGTGTATGGCTATTGCGTACTGAGTGTGTTCCTCTTTCACCTGTTTATCAATGTGGGCATGGTGCTGGGTCTCACTCCTGTCATTGGTATTCCTTTGCCATTCTTCAGTTATGGCGGTAGTTCGCTTTGGGGTTTCACCATCCTGCTTTTCATTTTCCTAAGGATTGATGCAGGACGAAATCTGATAAGAAACTAAAAAATGCAGAGATTAAACTGGAAAGAAAGCAGAGATAAGCTTGGAAAGAAGCAGAGATTAAACTTGGTAAGAATGCGAAGTATTAGATAAAATCTGTGTAATCTGCGAAATCTTCGTAAAAAGATCGTAAAAAAATAAACCAGCGAGGAGAAAATAATAATCCCAAAGAAGGAATTTCTTCAGAAAAATAATCCCTGAGAAAAAAGAGAAAAAGAGAAGTCCCCCTTGAAGTTCCTCTGTGATGTTGAGGACTTTCAAGGGGGATTTCTCTTTAATGTTTCACGACTTTAAATCCAATATCACTGATGCCTGGCAGAATCTCTCGTTTCATGTCATGGCGGATGGTGACGTGGATAGAGTCGTTTTTGTTCAACTGATAAACGTTGATGGGGAAGTTATATTGATAATAACTGATTCCTTGTCCTGTAGTAGCTCCGTTTTTGTCGATGAGCTTACATTGGATGGTGTCTATCTTCACCGTTTTTTCTTTCCTGTTGTGGCTGTCAGGGTAGATGCTCTGTTCTACGATGAGGGTCAGTCCCATAAAAGGATAAGCACCTGTGATGCGAAGTCCTAAATGTTCCTGATAGTACCCCGATGCTGCCAAAGGTGGAATATCAAACGACAAGGTGTCGTTTTTTTCCCATCCGGCAATAGGAGTATGAGAATACGAATCGTAAACCATTGAATCCTTGCAGGATGAGAAAAAGTTTAAAGCAGTGAATGTACCTATTATTAATAAGGTATAGAATAGTTTCTTCATTGTCTTATATTACCTTTCTTACCTTTTTATATTATCATTCCTTACTTCATGTTATTCTTGATGGCCACCTTGGTTGTTGTTACCTTGGTTGCTTTCAGGGATGTTTACAGGGTTATGACTTGGGTTTTCTCCCTGATTATTTCCCTGATTTCCATTACCTTTTTGATAGTTTCTGTCTCGCTGTGGGCGGTTTCCTCTTTGCTGTCTTTCTCCCTGCTGTCGATAGTCTCTCTGAGGTCTATCTCCCTGCTGTCGATAGTCTCTCTGAGGTCTATCTCCCTGCTGTCGATAGTCTCTCTGAGGTCTATCTCCCTGCTGGCGATTATCTCTCTGAGGTCTCTGTCCGCGGTTTCGATGATCATTGCGTCGATTCTCTCTATTACCATCACGTTCCTCAGGTGCAGACGCTGTATTTGAAATATCGGCATTTGGCTGCTGTGGCGTATTTTGCTGCTGAGCATTTTCGCCATTAACAGCTTTGCTGCGATTCTTATTATTCTTTTTCTTTCGCTTCGCCTTGTCAAAACGGCTTAAATCTGCTTCTGCAAGCAAGTCTGCAGATTTTGGTTTCTCTTTCACCTTACCATCTTCCAGTAAGCTCAAAGGCTTTTCGCCCTGACGGTTCATTGCTATGATTTCTTGAGCTCGTTCTGCTGTAATCGTTTCGAGGTTGGAAGCCATATTCTTATCTGAAGAATAGGTGATAAGACCTGCGAGAATATCTGTCTTAAACTGGTAGAAATCTCCATCTGCCGTTTGCAGAACAATATCCTTGGCAGGAATTTTCTTGCCTGCTTCCACATAATTATCTACCTCATAGTTGAGACAGCATTTGAGTTTTGCACACATACCTGCCAATTTCTGAGGATTGAGAGAAATGTCCTGGAAACGGGCTGCGTTTGTGCTTACGCTCACAAAGTTTTTCATCCAAGTGGCACAACAGAGTTCGCGTCCGCAAGGTCCTGTGCCACCGATGCGTCCAGCTTCCTGTCTTGCTCCTATTTGTTTCATTTCGATACGCACATGGAAAGTATCTGCCAAAACCTTGATGAGTTGTCGGAAATCGACACGTTCGTCGGCAATATAATAGAAGATGGCTTTGTTGCCGTCTCCCTGATACTCCACATCGCCAATCTTCATCTTCAGTCCAAGATCTTTCGCAATCTGTCTGCTCTGGATCATGGTGCCATGCTCACGGCTCTTGGCTTCCTTGCACTTCTCGATATCTACAGGTTTGGCTATTCGATAGATGCGCTTGATGTCATCTGCAGATTTGAGATTGGCTTTCTTGATTTGCAATTTCACCAATCTTCCTGTAAGCGTTACCACGCCAATGTCATGGCCAGGACTCGCCTCCACCGCCACGACATCTCCTTTTTTCAGGTCGAGGTTGTTGACGTTGTGATAATATGCCTTTCGGGTGTTCTTAAACTGCACTTCCACAAGGTCTGTGCTTTCGGCATTGCCAGGCACATCGGCAAGCCAGTCGTATGTGTTCAGTTGTCGGTCTTGGCGTCCTACTGCCTTGCAGCAGAGACCTCGGTCGCAACCATTCCACATTCTGAATTTCATATCCTTGTAATCCACAATAATCTGATTTTAATAATGTATAATTTTATGATATATATTGTATTGTACAAATATTTTTTGTACAATGATTATTCCTTATCTGGTAATTAATTGTCTTTACTGACTCTTTAGTCTGCATTTCCTGCTGTTATTTTCTGATGAGCAATACGATGATTTTGAGAGCCAGATCGAAAAAGACAATTTTTGCATTGGCATTTTGCCCGATATCCCTTTTGCATTCATCGAAGAGGTTGAATATGTCGATGATATTAGCCTCGTTGATGAAACGGGCGAAATTCTTGGCGAAATTCTCTTCCTCTTGCGTCATGTAAATCAGTTCTTCCTGCCGGAAATTGTACATGAAACTTTCTCTGAGCATGTGCGTGAAATAATCAAGCATACGTTTCTGTTTTTCTCGTCCGAAAGTAGCTACTACTTCGCTCCATTTCTTGAGGTCGTGGATATTGCGCATGTAGGCAAGTCGCATGAGCATGATAAACATGTCCAGATGCTGCCTGTTCTCATTGCCGGCATTGAGTTCTTCGATAGCCGCATTCCAGTTGCCATGTGCGATGCGTGCGATGCGATGGGCATTCTCTTGCTCTAATCCTCTTCTGCTGATGAGTGCTTCTTCCATCTCTTCATCAGAAATCTTCTTGAAATCGATTCTTTGAGTACGGCTTCTGATGGTTTCGAGGAGCAATTCCGGTTCTTCACTCACCATGATGAAGTAGGTCTTGGCAGGCGGTTCTTCCAGAAGTTTCAATATCTTGTTGGCGCTCGTAATATTCATGCGCTCAGGAAGCCAGATGAGGCTTACCTTGTTGCCTCCGAGTACCGATTTGAAATTGAGCTTGCGGGAGAGATCATCCGTTTCTTCTGCAGTAATGATTGCCTGTTTGTTGAAGTCTGCGTCATTCTTTCCCATTTTCCTCATCCACTGGTCGATCTGGAAGTAAGGTCCTTCGGCAAGCAATTCTCGCCACTGGGTAATGAAGTCGTCGCTGATAGGCTTGTGTTCACTTCCCATATCAGATGTTTTGATGGTAGGGAAGGTGAAATGGAGATCTGGATGTTCCCATTTCTTGAGCATGGCACTGGTACGGCGTTCAGCGTCTGTAGGAGTAGAAGCATGCTCTTCCATTTTTTCTCCCATCAGATAGCTGGCGAAAGCCAAAGCTACAGCCATCTTGCCGCAGCCTTTAGGACCGCAGAACATGATGGCATGAGGAATACGTTCTTCTTCTGCCATCTGCATCAGTCGTGCCCATACTTCTTTCTGACCTATTACTTCGCTAAACTTCATATTATAGTATTTTTTGTAGGAGTAAACTCCGTTTTCTTATTTTATATCTTTTCTATTTAAAACGTTTAAACCGACTTTTTTTACCAATTCCTTTTATATAAAGGATTTTATTATTTAGTTCATGTTTCTAAAACGTCTTCTGCGTTTTTTGAAATATCTCGCTTAAAACAGAGTCTTTGCGATTTGTTTTACACTATCCACAGCGGAGACGGTGAAGAAATGAACATTGTTGTAACCGTGCTCGAAGAGGTCTTTCACTTGAGCAGTTGTCCATTCAATGCCAAGTTCTTTTGCGTCTTCATCAGTCTTACACTTCAAGACTTCCTGTGCCAGTTCCTCTGGTATGTCGCAATGGAAAGTCTTAGGTACAACGGTAAGTTGTGACAGTTTTGCGAAAGGCTTGATGGCAGGAATGATAGGTATGGTGATACCCATTTTCCTTGCCTTTTCCACGAAAACATAGAATTTCTGATTGTCGTAGAAGAGTTGGGTTACAGCATAGGCTGCGCCCAATTGTTGCTTCTCCAGGAGGTGCTGCATGTCCATTTCTAGATTTGGAGCTTCTTCATGCTTCTCCGGATAGCAAGCTACGCCACAGCAGAATTTTTCTCCCGGGTGTTTGATAGGAGTACCATCCATGAAGAAGCCATCATTGAATTGGTTGACTTGCTTCAAGAGGTCTGTAGCATGCATGTGACCATTTGCGGTCGGTGTAAACTGGCGGTCATCCTTCGCCTTGTCTCCACGCAGTACGAGGAGATTTGAAATACCTAAGAACTGGAGGTCGAGCAGTTCATACTCGATATCTTCCTTGCTGGCTCCACTACAAATGACATGAGGAATAACCGGAATGTCGTATTTGTTTTGGATGGCACCTGCAATCGCAACTGTACCAGGGCGACGACGCACACGCTGGCGGGTAAGCAAACCATTGTCCAACTCTTTATAGACAAACTCGCTGTGGTGCGTGGTGATATTTATAAATCGAGGGTTAAATTCCTTCAGGGCATCGATGGTGCGGAAGAGTGCTGCAGTACCATTTCCCTTCAATGGAGGAAGAACCTCAAATGAAAACCCTTTCTCTTGGTCCCCGTTATTCAGAAATTCTGTTATGTTCATCTTCTTTATTTTTTTGTAATGTAGACTGTAATTTTAATGTTGAATAGACTCTGAGGGTATTACTCTTGCGGATGACAAAGCATATAGCCCTATTTGTTTGCAAAAATACAAAAAAATAGGCTGAAAGACGAAAAAATAAGGAGCAAAACGAAAAAATAAGGAGCAAAAATGAAAAAATATGGGGAAAAATGAAAGATGGACGTAATATTTTTAAGAATCATGTAATATTTGTGGAAAAATAGCGTACTAAATATAGTATTTACAAACTATTCTAAAACAGATACAATTTAAACCTAAAAAAATATGGAACAGAATCAAAATGGCTCTAAAGCCTATCTTATCTCAATTGTGATGGTCGCTGTATTGGGTGGCTTGCTCTTCGGTTATGATCTGTCTCTTATACACATCTGACGCTGCCGACGATACTCCTTGTGTA
>CAMBBY010000017.1 GCA_945863825.1 uncultured Prevotella sp.
TAAGGGCACTCTTGTAACCCTGGTCGAGCTTGGCGTGAACCGCCTCGACCACCACAATGGCATCATCGACCACAATCGCAATAGCCAGCAGCAGGGCTGACAGCGTAAGCAGGTTGATGGAGAATCCGAAGATCCAGAGGAAGAGGAAGGTACCGACCAAAGCCACAGGCACGGCAATCATAGGAATCAGCGTAGAACGGAAGTCCTGCAAGAAGATATACACTACGATGAACACCAGTACCAGGGTGATGATCAAGGTGAAGATAACCTCCTCGATAGATGCGAACAAGAACTCGGTAACATCCATCAGGATGACATTCTTCAACCCTGGAGGATAACTCTTCTCCAGTTCATCAAGCGATTTCTTTACGTCGCTGGCAATCTGGGTAGCGTTGGAACCGGCAATCTGCTGAACCATACCCAGCACGGCAGGCTGACCATCATTGAGCAGGTTTACGTTATACTGCAAACCACCCAACTCAACCTTGGCAATTTCGCCCAAACGGAGCGTCTGACCGGAAGTATTGCTCTTGATAAGGATGTTCTCATACTCCATTGGAGTCTTCAAACGACCCTTGTAGCGCAAGGTATATTCATACTGCATATCAGAGCTTTCACCAAAGCTACCAGGGGCAGCCTCGATATTCTGCTCTGCCAAAGCCTGAGAAACATCAGAAGGAACCAGTCCGAACTCCTTCATCTTCTCTGGCTTCAACCAGATACGCATAGAGTAGTTACGGGGAGAAGGGCTCTGCACATCACCCACACCATTGATACGCTTCAACTGAGGAATGACGTTGATCAAGGCGTAGTTGGTAACAAACTGGTCGTCGTAACGGCCATCGTCTGTGGTCAGAGCAAACATGATAACGTTGGAACTCTGACGTTTGGTAACGGTGACACCCACCTTGGTAACCTCAGCAGGCAACAGAGACTGTGCCTGAGACACACGGTTCTGTACATTCACCGCAGCCATATCAGGGTCAGACCCCTGCTTGAAGTAAACGGTGATTTCCATACCAGAGTTAGACGCAGAAGAGGTCATGTAAGTCATGTTCTCCACACCGTTGATACTTTCCTCCAGCGGAGCAACGACTGAGTTCAACACCGTCTGGGCATCTGCACCCGTATAGGTAGCATGTACCGAGATGGTAGGCGGCGCGATATTCGGATACTGCTCGATAGGCAGCGATACCAAGCCGATAATACCCAGCAAGACGAAGAAGATGGAAACCACCGTCGAAAGTACCGGGCGCTTTATAAAGTTTGTAAATGACATAATTTACTATTTTTCTTTATACCTTATTATATATTACTTCTTTCCGCCCATAGCAGTAGCGAAGGCATGAGCGTTATCCTGAGACTCAGCCAACTTGGCAGCCTCAGCAATCTTCTGATTGTAGCGCTCCAGAGTGATAGGCTTGATCTGCTGACCATCGGTCAACTTGGTAATACCCTTCAAAACAATACGATCGCCTACATGAAGACCTGCAGTTACGATATAGTTCTTGCCATCATCCTGTGGATTTACCTTGATCTCAGAATACTTCACCTTGTTATCCTTGGTTACGATATAAACGAAAATCTTATCCTGCACCTGAGAGCAAGCCTCCTGAGGGATGACGATAGCACTGTTATGATCGTTAGGAACCACGATAGAACCAGCACCACCACTCTTCAGCAACTTCTCTGGGTTAGCGAAGTGAGCGATGAGAGAGATAGAACCGGAAGTAGCATCGATGACACCACTCATCTTGACTACCTTACCTGGGTGATTATAGATAGAACCGTCTGCCAACTGCAACTTAACAGCTGGGAACGCTGCGATGGCTGCCTGAACACTACCATTGGTCTTAGACATGCTCAAGATCTGAGACTCAGAGAGTGAGAAGAATACCTCCATGGTGCTGATGTTGGAAACGGTTGTCAAAGCCTGGCCAGAAGCGCTAACCAAAGCACCCACCTTGAAAGGAAGGCTACCTACAACACCTGCAGAAGGGCTGGTAACGGTACACCAAGCCAACTGCTCGCGAGCTGAAGCCAGAGCAGCCTCTGCCTGAGCTACCTGAGCCTTAGCGGTTTCATAGCTGTTAGCTGCTGTAGAAAGTTCATATTCACCGATGATCTTGCTATCATACAACTTCTTGTTGTTCTGGTAAGTCAACTTAGCTGTATTTGCCTGTGCCTTAGCTGTATTTACAGCGGCAACAGCAGAACGGACAGCAGCCTGATAAGTCTCGCTATCAATAGAGAACAAAGCCTGACCTGCAGATACAGTCTGACCCTCATGTACAAAAACCTTAGTGATAAAACCAGAAACCTTTGGACGTACCTCTACATCCTGGATACCCTTGATGGTAGCAGGATAGGTAGTCTGCAATGCGGCACTTGAAGTACCGATGGTAGCCACAGCAAACTCATCGTCGCCGAAGTCAGGCAGACCGCCCTTCTTACTTCCACCACATGATGTCAAAGTTGCCAGCACACAAACTGCTGCAACAAACAAAACGTTTTTAATTTTCATACCTATTTTTATTATTATAATGATTATTACCTTTAAATATAAAAAACAAGGCTCACATGCCTCACTACCTCCGCCAAAACATCCTGAATGACGTAGTCTTTTTGGAAACTCTAAAGTTCCTTTAAGTTTTAACCATGCAAAATTACTAATAATATGGCAAACTTGTCGCTTACCACCTATCTTTTTAACAAAAATTATTCAGTATTTATAGTTTTCTTATAAATTAAACAAAAAAGTCCCCACCGATTATTCGTAAGGACTATTTTGCTTTTTATCTGTACAAGCCTATTATTTTTATATATAAACCCATATCTTTTATACATTCAACCCCATATCTGCAGCCTTTTTCATGAGCAATTCCATCAAAGGTTCCCGCTCGTTCTGCACCTTATTATCAAGTACCGCATCTTTCAAAGCCTGTTTGAGAAGTCCTACCTCACGGCAAGGATTCAGATGGAAAATCTCCATGATTTCGTTACCATCGATACATGGCTGGAGCAAACGTTTGTAGTCTCTTTCCTTCAGATCAACAAGTTTCTCACGCACCATTTTGAAATTATCGAGGAATCTCTGCTTACGTACATGGTTCTTGCTGGTAATATCAGCTTCACAGAGCGTCATCAGATCATCGATATCATCTCCAGCATCATTCATCAGGCGACGTACTGCACTGTCTGTCACTTCCTCATCAGCTATCACAATAGGACGCATGTGGAGTTCTACGAGTTTCTGCACGTATTTCATCTTGGCATCCATAGGCAATTTCATTCTGCGGAACATAGACGGAATCATCTTAGCTCCTATATTATTATGGTTATGGAAAGTCCAGCCAATACTGTTGTCCCAACGCTTACTCTTAGGTTTTCCTATATCATGCAGCAGAGCAGCCCAGCGAAGCCAGAGATTATCAGAATGTTTGCAGACATTCTCCAGAACCTCCATGGTATGCTCATAGTTGTTTTTATGAGCACGCCCGTTGCGGGTTTCCACCTTATCAAGTGCACACAGTTCAGGAATAATCAATTCGAGCAACCCCGTATCCTTCAAATAATAGAAACCGGAACTTGGATGCTTAGCGAGCATAATCTTATTCATCTCATCAGCAATGCGTTCGCCGCTGATAATCTTCAGACGGTCGGCATTTCGCTTCAAAGCATCATAAGTTTCCGGCTCTATCTGAAAATTAAGCTGGGTAGCAAAACGGACACAACGCATCATACGGAGCGGATCATCGGAAAAAGTAATATCCGGATCCAGTGGTGTAGCAATGATACCATCTTCCATATCATATACCCCATCAAAAGGATCAACCAGTTCGCCAAATCTTTCTTTATTCAGACAAACAGCCATGGCATTGATGGTAAAATCACGTCTATTCTGATCATCCTCTAATGTTCCGTCCTCCACAATCGGTTTACGAGAATCACGCTGATAGCTTTCCTTACGGGCTCCCACGAACTCCACCTCTGTATCTTTATACTTAACCTGCGCTGTACCGAAATTACGGAACACAGAAAGATGCGCCTTCTTGCCAAGCATCTTTTTCAATTCAGAAGCAACCTGGATACCACTTCCCACCACTACGACATCAATATCGTTGGAAGGACGCTCCAGAAAGAGATCACGTACATAACCACCTACCACATAACACTCCAGATGCAACGAATCCGCTGCATCAGAAATCTTATGGAATATATCTTTGTCTAATATTTGCGCCAGTTCGGCATTGGATAAATTTCTCATTATTTTTTCTTTTCGGGGTGCAAAGTTACAGCAAATTATGTAAAATACAAAATAATTATTTGGCTATTTCATAATAAATGCGTAAATTTGCAGCGATTTTCGAAAATAATATGGCAGATTTATCAAAAACAGAACAGCAGTTTAAGGACGTAATGGTAGAGTGTCGCACCCTTTTCCAAAAGAAGTTGCATGATTATGGAGCTTCTTGGAGAATCCTGCGCCCATCTTCCCTTACCGACCAACTATACATCAAGGCGAAACGCATCCGTTCGCTTGAAATCAAGAAAGAATCCTTGGTAGGCGAAGGTATTCGCCCGGAGTTCATCGCACTTATCAATTATGGTATTGTAGGAATCATACAATTGGAAAAAGGGTTTGTAGATGAGGTGGATATGACAACCGATGAAGCAATGGAACTCTATGACCAGCATGCCAAGGAAGCTTTGGAATTGATGCTGAAGAAGAATCACGACTATGACGAAGCGTGGCGATCTATGAGAGTAAGCAGCTATACTGATTTTATTCTCACCAAGATACAACGCGTGAAAGAAATCGAAGATATTCATGGTGCAACTTTAGTTTCAGAAGGTATCGATGCCAATTATATGGACATCATCAACTATTCCGTTTTCGGTGCTATCAAACTGAAAGAGCCGGAAAAAGAATAAATCATCAATATAAAAATAGGTATAAAGAGTGAGTATCAGTAATCTTATCAAGAAGTTGACAGTCAACTTAGGAAGATTGATTGTAGCAGTGACCTTCATTTTCTCAGGATATGTGAAGGCCATAGACCCATTGGGCACTCAATATAAGATTACGGACTATCTCCAACCGCTTGGTTTATCTGGTATCGTACCAGACTGGATGACGCTGACCGCTTCTGTTGCTCTCTCCACAGTGGAGTTTTCTATTGGCATTTTCTTATTATTTGCCATACGCAGGCGTCTCACTACCAAAATTTCACTTTTATTCATGGTGGTGATGACACTCATCACTACGTGGATAGCCATCGCCAATCCTGTCAAGGACTGCGGTTGTTTCGGCGACGCGATTAAATTGACCAATTTTGAAACCTTAGGTAAGAACATCATACTCTTGGCAATCTCCATCTTACTCTGGAGATTGCCACTGCAGATGGTCAGATTTATCTCCAAGCCGACACAGTGGATAGTCATCAATTATACCATACTCTTTTCTGTGGCCCTAAGTACCTGGAGTCTCTGGAGTTTGCCGCTCTTTGATTTCCGCCCATACCACATCGGTGCAAACATTGAGAAAGGTATGGAAATACCAGAAGGTGCCAAGCAGCCACAGTTTGAAACAACCTTTATCTTGGAGAAGAATGGCGAACAGAAAGAATTTACCATTGATAACTATCCGGACTCCACATGGAAGTTTATCGATTCCAAGACCATACAAACTGAAGAAGGTTACGTATCTCCTATCCATGATTTCAGCATAGAAGATACTAAAAACGGGGAAGACATCACACAGGAAGTTCTCCATGACAAGGGATACTCCTTCCTGCTCATCTCGCCCAACCTGGCTATGGCAGACGATTCGAACTTTGGTACGATAGACCAGATCTACGAATATGCAGAAGACCACGGCTACCGATTCATCTGTCTGACAGCAAGTACAGAAAAGGAAATTGCCAAGTGGCAAAACATCACGGGAGCAGAATACCCATTCTACACCACAGATGCCACTACGCTCAAGACAATGATCAGGAGTAATCCGGGACTGATGCTGCTACACAACGGTACCATCATCCAGAAATGGAGCCATAATGAATTACCAGCAGAAGATTTGCTCGCCAAACCTTTGGAAAAGAGCGAATACGGCAAATTGCCAGCAGAAGGAATGGCAAGGAAAATTCTGCAAACCGTACTCTGGTTCCTACTGCCACTGGTATTGCTCACCATTGCAGACCGCCTATGGGCATGGTCAACCTGGTTAAGAGAAAAAGAAGATACAAATAAAATATTATCAACTTTTAAAAAGAAAAGAAAAATGAGAAAGAAAATTGTAGCAGGTAACTGGAAAATGAACATGAACCTGCAGGACGGTGTTGCTCTCGCTAAGGAGATCAACGAGGCATTGGTAGCTGACAAGCCAAACTGTGACGTAATCATCTGTACTCCATTCATCCACTTGGCTTCTGTAGCTCAGGTTTTAGATTCAAAGGTAGTAGGTCTCGGTGCTGAGAACTGCGCCGACAAGGCTAAGGGTGCTTTCACAGGTGAGGTTTCAGCTGAGATGGTAAAGAGCACAGGTGCTCAGTATGTAATCCTCGGTCACTCAGAGCGTCGTCAGTACTATGGCGAGACAGCAGAGATCCTGAAGGAGAAGGTAGAGTTGGCTTTGGCTAACGGTTTGAAGGTCATCTTCTGCTGCGGTGAGACTCTCGAAGAGCGTGAGGCAGAGAAGCAGAACGAGGTTGTTAAGGCTGAGTTGGAGGGTTCAGTATTCCACTTGAGCGCTGAGGCTTGGAAGAACATCATCCTTGCTTACGAGCCAATCTGGGCTATCGGTACAGGTAAGACTGCTACTTCTGACCAGGCTGAGGAAATGTTGGCATACATCCGCTCTATCGTAGCTGAGAAGTATGGCAATGAGGCTGCTGAGGAAACATCTATCCTCTATGGTGGTAGCTGCAAGGCAAGCAATGCTCCTGAGCTTTTCGCTAAGCCAAACATCGACGGTGGCTTGATCGGTGGTGCTTCTTTGAAGGCTGCTGATTTCAAGGGTATCATCGACGCTTGGAAGAAGTAATTGCTTTCACATAACCATGCCTGTACCTCCCCAAAAAGGGACAGGCATGGTTCCTTCATTTTAGACATATAAACAAAACGATAAAAGAAAGTTATGAAACAATTCGTCCTACTTTTTACTATCATGCTCGGAATCACTGTTTCGAGTAATGGTCAGACCTATCTGGAGCACTTGCAAAAGAAGACACCAGGATTAGGTACTGTCACTGTGACCCAAAGCAAGGCTATAGACGAATTAATCAATGGGAAAAAGATACCACAAGACGACAAAACTATCCCAACTACAACCCCAACAAAACACAATACTCCTGACAACCAGAAGAAAACTTCTGAGAATCAGAAGAAAACACTCCCAGACTCTGTAAAAAAGGCAGAGCACCACGAAGCTGGCAAAGAAAAGACAGTTTCACACGAAAGTCCGAACAGAAAGACAAACACAGAAAAAGAAGAAAATGAGATACCTATAGTGGACATGCGCAAGAAAGTGATGCGTGGCAGCTACAAGGTTACAGGATATAGAGTACAGGCTTTTGCTGGCGGCAACTCACGCAACGACCGTCTCAAGGCAGAACAGACAGGAAATGCCATCAAGATGAAATTTCCAGACCAGCCTGTATATGTACACTTTTATTCACCTCGCTGGATATGCAGAATCGGTAACTTCCGCTCTTTAGTAGAAGCTAAGAAGATGTTAGCTAAAATCCGAGCTATGGGCTACCGACAAGCTTGTCTTGTCAAGGGAAAAATAACCGTTCAATATTAGAAAATGAATCCAGAAACAGAATTTCGCGAGGGATTGGATGAACTCGCAGCACATTACAAAGAAATCCTCAACCTGCTTGGTGAAGATCCTGAAAGAGAAGGTCTTTTGAAAACTCCTATGCGCGTGGCTAAGGCTATGCAGATATTGACCCGCGGATACAGTCAGGATCCCCGTAAAGTATTGACTGATGCACTCTTTGAGGAAACATACAACCAAATGGTCATCGTCAAGGATATTGATTTCTTCTCTATGTGCGAACATCATATTCTTCCATTCTATGGAAAAGTACATGTGGCTTATATCCCAAATGGCAAAATTACCGGATTGAGCAAGATTGCACGTGTTGTGGATATCTATAGCCACCGACTTCAGGTACAAGAGAGACTTACCCAGCAAATCAAGGATTGCATACAGGAGACTCTCAATCCACAAGGTGTCATGGTGGTCATTGAAGCCAAACACATGTGTATGCAGATGAGAGGTGTGGAAAAACAGAACTCCATCACCACAACAAGTGATTATAGCGGTGTATTCAATTCTCTCAATACACGACAGGAGTTCATGAACCTGCTCCGCGGAGAAAGCAAAAGAATCTAATATATAGTGCTTAATGTTTCGTGTTTACTTATGAAAACCAAACATTAAGCACTAAACATTAAACACTAAGTAATATGTTAAAGTTTATATCATGGAATGTCAATGGCTTGCGAGCATGCGTAGGTAAAGACTTTGAAAACCAGTTCAAAGAATTGGATGCAGATTTTTTCTGCCTGCAGGAAACCAAGATGCAAGAAGGTCAGCTCGACCTGACGTTTGAAGGCTACAACAGTTACTGGAACTATGCTGAGAAAAAAGGCTATTCTGGAACAGCTATCTATACCAAACTTCACCCATTAAGCGTAAGCTATGGTATGGGAGTGGAAGAGCACGACCATGAAGGAAGAGTTATCACACTGGAATATGAGAAATTCTACCTCATCACAGTTTATACTCCTAACTCTCAAACGGAACTGCGCCGCCTGGACTATCGTATGACATGGGAAGCAGACTTCCGTAAATTTCTCAAGAATTTAGACGCCAAGAAACCAGTTATCGTGTGTGGTGACATGAACGTGGCACACGAAGAAATAGATATTAAGAATCCAAAAGGCAACCGCAGAAACGCAGGCTTTACGGATGAGGAAAGAGAAAAGATGACTGAATTGCTGAATGACGGTTTCACAGATACTTTCCGATACAAATATCCTGAGCAGGTTACCTACTCCTGGTGGTCATACAGATTTAAGGCAAGAGAAAAGAACGCCGGTTGGCGTATTGATTATTTCCTCGTATCAGACAGGCTTCAGGCAAACATCGCTGACGCCAAGATACACACAGACATCATGGGAAGTGATCATTGTCCGGTAGAACTTGATTTGGACATTTAATATAAGAATCATATCATACAAGATTATAACATAATTATAAAGGGTTACCATCCTCACGGACGATAACCCTTTTTGGTCATATCAACATAAAATTTTAATTTATATAAGAGAGATTTTTTATATAAGAGAGATTTTATCGAATATTACATGAAAGCACGAATCTCAGAGAGAGGTTTCTTTTCAATTGTGCCATCCTTGTGAGTTACAGTGAAGTAATTATGAACAGATTTACCGTTCTTGAACTGTACAACTGCCACACCACCTTCGCGAAGCTGCAGTGTAAAGTAACCTTCACGCTTGCCATTTACATACTTGCCGTGCCATTTTTCCTTACCATTCTTATAGTAAGTGGTCACATCACCATTGAAGACAGTATTTCTATCATTTCCTAAATCGATGAAGCTATATCCACCTTCAGCTCTCAAATTACCATTCATATAGTAATCCTTGAAAACATCCTTCTTATTGATGCCAGAACCGGTGGTCATAAGGAGTCTGTAGTAACTTGCCTGATTAGCATTTGCCACGTTGCTCATATTTTCTGCATAGAAAATGGTATCTGCAACAACAGTAGCTTTTTCGATGTGCTTGCGACCAAAGCTTGCAATGGTCAGCATCACCATCATAG
>CAMBBY010000018.1 GCA_945863825.1 uncultured Prevotella sp.
GTGAAGAGAAAGATTGCTTTTTCGATATAAAATCGTATCTTTGCACTTTGAACAGCTAAAATCAGTAGCATTATGAAAGAACCCGGCAAGAAATATAACGATGAAGACAACATGCTCGTCAACGACTTGCGCTCCATCGTCAGCAAGGCTCGCAGCAAAGCATTTGCTGCCGTCAATTATTCTCTGGTGGAAAGAAACTGGAGAATAGGACAACGTATTGTGGAACAGGAACAGAACGGAGCATCACGTGCAGAATACGGAAAGCATGTGATAGAGATTGCTTCGGCTGCTCTTACAGAGGAATTCGGGAAGGGATTCTCCGAGACAAACATCATGAATTTCAAGAAGTTCTACCTGAAATTCAAAGAGTTAACAATTCCTCAGACACTGTCTGAGGAATTCAAAAAGCAAAAACATCAGACACTGTCTGATGAATTTTCTTTGCTACCCCAAAAAGGTCAGGCAGTGCCTGACCTTTTTAAATCTCATTTTCCGCATAGCTATCCATTTATCTATAAAACTATCACTTTTTCTTGCATAAAGTTTGCAATTTCCGATATTTATGCTTACCTTTGCCGTTGTTAAGAGGGAACTCATAACACATTACCAAATATCTTATCATAAAAATAAGAAAGGAAATAGCAAATGGAACTGAAAGAGACTTTCCAAAAAGTGAAGGCAGCTAGCAAGACACTGGGCTTGCTCAGCGACGAACAACGTAATGAAGTGCTAAAGGCGGTGGCTGACGCTATCATCGCAGAGACTCCTGCGCTCCTTGCAGCGAACGCAGAAGACCTGGCGAAGATGGACAAGGCGAACCCGCTCTACGACCGATTGCAACTCACCGAGCAGCGACTCCAGGATATTGCTTCGGATATGAGACACGTAAGTACCCTGCCCTCACCGCTCGGAAGAGTTCTCAAAGACAAGACGCTCGAAAATGGTTTGCACCTGCAACGAGTAGCCGTTCCTTTCGGAGTTATCGGCATGATTTACGAGGCTCGCCCTAACGTAACCTACGATGTTTTTTCTCTCTGTTTCAAGAGTGGAAATGCTTGCGTACTGAAAGGTGGAAGGGATGCAAACGCCTCTAACTCAGCGGGTGTCGAACTTATCCACAGGGTGTTGATAAGTTTCGGTATTGACCCGAATGTCGTTACGCTCTTACCTGCCACCCATGAGGCTACAGGCGAAATGCTGAATGCCGTGGGCTATATAGACCTCTGCATTCCTCGTGGAGGAAAGAAGCTTATCAACTTCGTTCGTGATACTGCCAAAGTTCCGGTTATCGAAACCGGAGCCGGCGTGGTACACTGTTACTTCGACAAGGATGGCGATCTGGAGATGGGCAAGCGCATCATCACCAATGCCAAATGCAGAAGAGTGAGCGTATGCAATGCACTCGACTGTCTGCTGATTCACGAAAGCAGATTAAGCGACCTCCCTGCCCTCTGCGAAGGTCTCGCCGAGAAACAGACCAAGATTCATGCTGATGCCAAAGCTTACGAAGCTTTAAAGGGACACTATCCTGACACCTTATTATATAAGGCAGAGGAAAGCGAAGCGAAGATGGAGGAGGCAGGTTTGCTGACTGCGGATTGCAAATCCGCAGACTCAACAGAAACAGATGCCAACATGAAGAGCATCTGGAACACCGAATGGCTCAGCATGCAGATGGGTATCAAGACCGTGGCTTCGGAAGATGAGGCGCTCGACCATATCGCTACCTACGGAAGCGGACACAGCGAGAGCATCGTTTCCTACAATGAAACTGCCCAGAAGAAGTTCCAGGCAATGGTAGATGCAGCCTGCGTTTATGTGAATGCTCCAACCAGTTTCACCGATGGCGCACAGTTCGGATTGGGCGCAGAAATTGGTATCAGTACCCAAAAGCTTGGAGCACGCGGACCAATGGCTCTCGAAGAGATTACCACCTACAAGTGGTTGATTACAGGAAATGGACAAACAAGGAAGTGAAGAACGAAGAGTGAAGAGTGAAGAATTCAAGAGCAATATATATCAGAAATAACAAACAAAAACGAAATAACAATGAAGACATTCTTTAATGTTGAAGACCTTGGCAACCTGAAAGCAGCGCTCGCCGAGGCTCAGGAAGTGAAAGCAAACCGTTTCGGTTATCAAGAGTTGGGCAAGAACAAGACCTTGCTGATGATATTTTTCAACAACAGTCTCCGTACCCGTTTAAGTACACAGAAGGCAGCAATGAATCTGGGCATGAATGTAATCGTACTCGATGTAAATGCCGGTGCCTGGAAACTGGAGACAGAGCGTGGCGTTATCATGGATGGCGACAAGAGCGAGCACCTGCTGGAGGCAATCCCAGTAATGGGTAGCTTCTGCGACCTTATCGGTGTTCGTAGCTTTGCCGGTTTGAAAGACCGTGACTACGATTATGCCGAGACCATCGTCAACCAGTTTGTAAAGTACAGCGGCCGCCCAGTCTTCGCTATGGAGACAGCTACCGTTCATCCACTCCAGGCATTTGCCGACCTCATCACCATCGAGGAGCATAAGAAGGTGGCTCGTCCTAAGGTAGTCCTGACCTGGGCTCCTCATTGCCGTGCCTTGCCTCAGGCTGTACCAAACTCATTCGCCCAGTGGATGAACGCAGCCGATGTTGATTTCGTGGTTACTCACCCAGAGGGCTATGAGCTTGATCCTAAGTTCGTAGGTAATGCCAAAGTGGAGTACGACCAGAAGAAGGCGCTGGAAGGTGCAGACTTCGTTTATGCCAAGAACTGGAGCTGTCCGGGCGTGAAAGACCCAGCACAGTATGGCGAGATATTGAGCAAGGATATGAGCTGGACCATCGACGAGGAGCACATGAGCTGGACCAATGACGGTTGCTTCATGCATTGCTTGCCAGTTCGCCGTGGTTTGATTGTTACAGATGATGTCATCGAAAGCCAGAACAGTCTGGTCATTCCAGAGGCAGCCAACCGTGAGATTTCAGCCGAGGTTGTCATCAAGCGTATGCTCGAATCACTCTAAAGCAGGATATAAGAAAGAGATTGAGGAAGTAAAGGAAAACAAGCCTTTACTTCCCTTTTTCGTTCTTCCCCCTCATGATTCCATCCCCATTTCTCGGTATTTTTTTCTTTTCATTCAGTCCAAATTCACATATTTCAAATATTATCTGTACCTTTGCCGCCAAAAAAAAGAAGAAGATGGACAAATACATTACATTATCACCAGAAGCTAAGGGCACTTTCAACGACCGCCTCAACTTTCTGTATCTAAAAATAGGTAATTATCTCGACACAGAGAATCTGCAGAATAGGACCTTGCAGTATTGTAAGGTTTTCCTCAGCGACTCCAAAAACCAGATAAAAGAGCTACAGGAATCGCTCCTTTATCAGGAATTTCTCAAAGATACCAATCTTACGATTGTAGAGCAACCTCCGCTTGATGGAAGCAAGATTTCTCTCCTAATCAAGACAACAGATGATAAGACCCCTATCCTATTCCATAGTCTCCGACTGACAGAAGAGGAAGCTAAAGGAAAAGATTCATACGAGCAAACCCGTATGCTGTTTGAAAGATATCTAAGCCTCATCGCTGATACAGATATGACCATGGAACGGAATCTGGTAAGAACATGGATTTACGTAACCGATATTGATGTAAACTATCAAGGCGTGGTAGAAGCCCGAAACGACGTATTCAGCCAACAAGGTCTTACTGCAGATACTCACTATATCGCCAGTACAGGCATAGGAGGAAGCACTTCTGTTCTGAATGCATCCGTGGCCATCGACTTCCTGACCATTCCTGATATCAATGAGGAAAACAAGAAGTATCTTCAGGCACTCGAACATCTGAATCCTACTCATGAATATGGAGTTGCCTTCGAAAGAGGAACCCGAGTTACAATACCAGTTCATTCTGTAAATTCTGATGGAAAACAACAGTTCAAACAGCAATACTTTATTTCCGGCACAGCAAGCATCGACAAACAAGGTGATGTAGTTTATGAAGGAGACATTGTAAGACAGACAGGCAGACTTCTGGAGAACATCGGAGCTCTGCTAAAAGACGGTGATGCCACCATGAATGACATTCAATACTTCATCATCTACTTGCGCGATATTTCCGATTATCATACGGTAGATAGACTGATGCAACAGTTTTATCCACAGATACCACGCATCATCGTGGAGGCAAAAGTATGCCGTCCAGGCTGGTTGATAGAGATGGAGTGCATTGCAGAGAAAGAATCATGTTCTACAGAATAAAGAATTATAAAGATTCTGTCATCTAACCTTCGTCGGAATCCTCTCATCACTCATGATTTCATTTCCTGCCGCACAGGCATCAAGCTCTACTGGCTTCGAAGTGAAACCAGAGGTATTCTAAAAAAATAACCTTGCTGCTTATTGAGCAGCAAGGTTATTACGTACAGGATTAGCATACATCGTCAACAGACGCTCTTTCAAGTAGGCCTCATCCTTATTAGGAAGGTCAATTTTTGCAAGTTGACCCTGGATATACTTTTCAAATTTTGCTTTGTCTTCAGCAGTATATTGATCGGTATAAGTCTCCGTTTCCTCCAGCATATCGAGAGCCACATAATTTCCAGGATACAAACGGTAATTACGATGTATCTGCTGGTCAATATAAGCGGCTACCTTATTATATATATCCTGCTTTGGCATATCCGGATCCAGAGAATCAAGATACTCATCAAGACATGGGGCTGCATGATAATGTACGTGTCCCTTATAACCGAAGATACCGGTCTGCATACTTACCAGATCATCAGTAGGTCCCTTTTTCCACTCCGCATGATCACGCTTCTGCTGGAATTCCTTTGCCTTCAGGAAATCGCATGGGTCATACTCATAACTGATAGACAGAGGAACCAGATGCAACTGCTTCAATCGTTCTATAATACTTCCCTCACCACCCATAGACATCATCTGGAGAATTGATTTCTGGGTACGGTCATTGCTATCCTTGGCACGACCTTCACGCTGGGCAATCCAGATATTCTCATTTTTCTCCTTGATAGCAAAGTGCATATAGTCGGAAAGACGCTTACTGGACATCAACATCTGACGCATACTCAAGGCACGCTCTACGATGAATGCCTTGTTGACACGTACCAGATCCTTGACCCATGGAAGAGACAGGAGATTATCGCCGATGGCTATCTCGCAAGTCGTTTTGAACTTGTTCTCTATCAGCATGACATCGAGGATAGCAGAATCGAGCACAATATCACGATGATTACTGATGAAGGTATAGTTGCGGGTATTGTCGAGAGACGAACAGTCCATCTCGCAGCCCGTAGCCGCCTTCTTCAATATGCCAAGAACGAAGTCATAAGCGAAAGCCAGCTGGAAATCAAGATTTGTCTTACAAGCCTTCAACTTTTGGGCAATCATTTCCAATGGTACCTGTGGATACAGGTATGCCAACACTTGCTTGAACTGGTCGTTTGCCAGCAAACGATCAAATACCTCCGGGAGGTCTTCCGGCTCCCAAGGTCTAATGGTATCAAATTCTTGAGGGATTTTCATGATGTAAAGCTTTTAAAATTGATTCTCTACAATGTCACTGAGCACATCCTTGATATCAAGTCCTGCGGCACGAACCTGCTGCGGAATGAAACTTGTAACGGTCATACCCGGTGTCGTATTGATTTCCAGCATGTTCACCTTATCCTTACCGTTCTCATCCTTGGTGATGATATAATCAATACGGATAATACCATTAGCATGAAGGATATCATAGATGCGGGAAGTAGTCTTAGCCACTTCTGCTGCAGTTTCAGGAGAAAGACGAGCAGGAGTAATTTCCTGTACCTGTCCATTGTACTTGGCATCATAATCGAAGAATTCATTGCTGGTCACCACCTCAGTAGCAGGCAAAACCACACACTTGTCGGCAGTCTTGTATATACCCTGAGAAATTTCAACACCATCCATGAATCCCTCAATCATAGCTTCCTCTGCCTCCATAAAAGCCAGACGAAGAGCAGGAGCCAACTGGTCTGCCTCCTTAACCTTGGAAACACCAAAACTGCTACCGTCAGCAGCAGGCTTTACAAAGCAAGGCATACCGATGCGCTTGGCTATAGCCTCATCATCATATTCCTCACCACGGCGGAGCAAGATGCTATCAGCTACATTGATACCAAATCCACGAAGATAATTGTTGAGTACATACTTATCAAAAGTCATAGCCTCTACAAGAACACCACTTGTAGAATAAGGCAAATGAATCAGATCGAAATAGCCCTGCATTACACCATTCTCACCAGGCTGACCATGAATCGTAATATACGCATAATCAAAATACTTGCGCTGTCCATCCTTGACAAAAGAGAAATCATTCTTGTCAATTTCGGCAGTATCACCATTATCAAAGGCTACATGCCAGTCGGTGCCCTTGACATCGACTATATATATGTTATAGCGCTCTTTATCAAAGAAAGAGTACAAGCCCTGACCTGAGCGCAATGATACGTCGTGCTCAGAAGAATCACCACCGCAGACGATGGCTATCGTTCTTTTGTTATTTTCCATCTCTTATTTATATTTAATGAATTAGAATCTGTTTTTATCTGTCACTTTTGACCTATAGAATCATCACTTAGTCTGGAACGTATCTTGTGTGGTTCCTGCGATGAATCCTCTCCACTTCTCTATGAGTTTGCGGAAGTCATCAGGCCACTCGCTATCGAAGTCCATCTGCTGTTGGGTAGTAGGATGCACAAAACCAAGTGTCTTGGCATGGAGTGCCTGTCTTGGGCAGAGTTTGAAACAATTTTGTATAAAAGCCTTGTAACTGCTACTTCTCTGTCCTCTCAATATTTCTGCACCACCATACGTCTCGTCCATAAAGAGCGGATGACCGATATGCTTCATGTGAGCACGAATCTGATGGGTTCTACCTGTCTCCAGCACACACTCCACAAGCGTGGTATATCCAAAGCGCTCCAATACCCGATAATGCGTTACCGCACTTTTACCGATACCACTATCCGGGTCGAACACCTTCATACGAAGACGATTCTTGGGATCTCTTCCGATGTTCCCCTCGATACGACCTTCGTCCTCAACGATATTTCCCCATACCAAAGCATTGTATCTGCGATGGGTGGTCTTATTGAAAAACTGCTTTCCCAAAGAGGTCTTGGCACCAGGAGTCTTTGCCACAACAAGCAAACCAGACGTATCCTTATCAATACGATGCACCAGTCCCACTTCCGGATCGTTGGCATCAAATTCCGGCATATCTCTCAGATGCCAGGCTACAGCCTGAATCAGCGTACCATGGAAATTACCAGCGCCAGGATGCACTACCATCCCAGCCTCTTTATTTACGATCATCAACTGGTCATCTTCATAAACCACATTGATGTCAATCTCCTCCGGTTTGATGCTGGTCTCATGCCTTGGACGGTCCATCATCAACGTGATCATATCATTCGGGCGAACCTTATAATTACTCTTTACAGGTTTCCCGTTGACATGGATAAAACCAGCATCAGCAGCCTGCTGAATACGATTACGGCTCTGGTATGCCATTTTATCAGCCAGGTATTTATCTATTCTCACCGGATCCTGATTAGCATCCACCTGCACCTTCCAGTGCTCATAGAGTGCACCATCCGACGAGGACGACTCGCCGATAGGCTGAAGCTCATCATCCAGCTCTTCATCAAGCCCATCAACATCTCCAGCATCATCAAAACCGAAATAATTCTCCACTGGAGCATATACCTTATTATATATATAATCTAAAAATCTCATTCGTTCGTACAATTGAATTCTTCACATATCTTTCTTCATTCATCACTTACCTATTCTACCACTTCGTTATGTGAATGTGAAGGAGTCGAAGGCTCAGTGGTCTCCGTACCAGGAACAACCTCAAAATTGTCAGCATCTCCCGACTCTTGAACCTCCTCCTCAAACTCTTCCTGTTCATACTTAGGATCAACATAGTTGACGGAATCAGCAGCATCACGCTGACCATTTCCCACCTGTACCGTAAGAATCGCATCAATGGACACCTTATCACCAGCAACCACATGCTTTCCCTTGACCAGGATACCATAAACCCAGTCTTCCTCACCAGGTATATACTGAGGAGCACCCAACTTGAAGCCCATGGCAGTCAACTTAGCCATAGCCTCTCGCAGAGAACTGTTGTCAATCACATCAGGGATAGTCAAGGTAGGTGTGTGATCAGAGTTGATAGTCACATAAATCACTCGTCCAGCCTTTACCCTTTCTCCAGAAACAGGAGATTGTTCCAAGATACAGTCAGGAGGAAGATTGCGTACATATCCCGTATCCGTCACTTCAATCTGAAGTCCGGCATCATCAAGGATACGCTCAGCGTCAGCGAAACTCTTATATCGAATATCCGGAATCAGAATAGCCTCACCATGATGAGTATAGAGTTCAATACCGAACTTAACGCCCACACAAAGCAGTGCGACAACCACTCCCATAGCGAAGAGATTGCCCCAGAGATACTTGCTCTTAAACTTATAAAAAAATTCAGATGAAGTCATTCTATTTCATTTTTGTCTGCAAAGATAGTATAAATCGAAGACAATACAAAATAAAAAAATGATTTTTTCAATTTATTGTTGAGAAGAAGGCTATAAATACAAAAGAGACCTAAAACAAAAAGAGGCAAAACACCTAAAGGTCTATAAACACAAAAAGCAGCATAGGAGTTATCCCTGCTGCTTTCAATGTCATCGTTAATTCTGAAGCCCAACGAATATTATTTTCCGTGGTGCTCGTCAGAAACAGTTAACTTCTTACGGCCATGAGCACGGCGAGAAGCCAATACGCGACGACCATTCTTTGTTGCCATACGCTCACGGAAACCATGCTTGTTCACGCGACGACGATTGTGAGGCTGAAATGTTCTTTTCATTTTTCTTATTTATTTTTTAATTAATATTCTTCACAAAAGAGCAAAATACGCCCTTTTTGGGCTGCAAAATTACGCATATTTTCTGAAATAACCAAGAAAACTACCAAATTTAGCTTAAATATTTATGTTTTTTTCGATAATTGCTTGGGTTTTTCGTGATTTTACCGTAACTTTGCACCGTTTTACAGAAATATAATATAATTCAAGATAAACAAAATGATTAATTCACAGGAAATTAAGATTGGTACTTGCATCCGCATGGATGGCAAAGTATGGGTTTGCATCGACTTTCAGCACAGAAAGCCAGGTAAAGGTAACACCGTAATGAACACTAAGTTGAAGAATGTTGCCGACGGCCGCGTGCTGGAGCGTACATTCCAGATTGGTTTCAAATTGGAGGATGTTCGCGTTGAGCGTCGCCCTTATCAGTACCTCTACGAGGACGCTACTGGTTGCATCTTCATGAACCAGGAGACTTTCGAGCAGGTGCCTATCGCCAAGGAGAACGTTACCGGTGGTCAGTATATGAAGGAGGGTGACGTAGTTGAGGTTGTTACTGATACTACAGACGGTACTATCCTCTTGGCTGAAATGCCAGCAAAGACTACCCTGAAGATTACTCACTCTGAGCCAGGTGTTAAGGGTAACACTGCTACCAACGCTAC
>CAMBBY010000019.1 GCA_945863825.1 uncultured Prevotella sp.
GGGTACGAGCAGGCGCTTGCCAAACACGACCCTCCCTTCCATTCCTTCAGGAACAGAATAGGTAAACAAGCCTGGAAGCGGCAAAGGAAGTATCACATCTACGTATTTCATACTGAAAAGTCATCTTGAGAATTATATCGTTGTGCAAAGATAACAATAAAAAAGCAGATACCCAATAAAGGTTATCTGCTTTTATATATTTTAAGAAAGCCAAACTGAACTGGTCCCGATTTTTAGAACCAGTAGCCAAGCGCAATCTGCCAAGAATTGTTGCGGCTTCTATCGCTATGCAAAACTGTTTCGCCCACCTTTTCGAGAGAGGCATCTGCAGTCTTTCCACAAGCAATATTGTAGTTAGCAGAAAGCTGTACGTGGCTCAACAAAGTAACACCAGCACCCACATTGACGCTGAAATTAGACTTCTTCAAAGAATAACTGCTACCAGTATTCCACTTGAAATTCTTATCACCTACGTTGATTCCCCACTGAGGACCCGCAAAGAGGAAGATATTTGCCACGCTGCTCAATCCCCAACCATAGCGTACATTCACAGGAATGTTGAGAGACTTCTGCTTCACATTTTCCTTGGAATATGAATTATCAATTCCCTGATACTTCACGTCAGCCTCTTTCTGATCATAGAGAGCAGCTGCATCAAAACTCAAGCCAACTACTGGCAAGGTGATCTTCACCATAGGCCCTACAAAGAAACCGGTCTTATTAGAAGCATCGAATACATCTTTGCTGAAAGACATATTGGTAACGTTCAAACCACCTTTCAAACCAAACTTAACCTGTGCGTTAGCCTGCTGCACGAACAGCAATGATGCCAACAACACCATAAAAGTCAATACTTTTTTCATACCTATTTCTCTTTTTTTATTTCTAATAATTGTTATTCAAATCACATAATTCCAACGATTGTTACTCCAATCATAGTTATTCCAATCATTGTTATTTCATCAATTGATATTTCCAATCATAATTATCTCCAACAATCAGAACAATCCAATTTTAATGGCGCTCTCTTCTGACAGAAACACGGGCTGCACTGGAGGTAGAAGAACCAGAACTGCGCTGGCGACGGCTTCTTACACTCGAAGAAGAACCTGAAGACTTAGAAGAATTTCTGCGGTTCTTCTTGACAGTCTTTGCATCCTTCTTACCGGCATTGGAAATACTATCCAGAGAATCCTTTCTCGCCTGATCGCCCCAGATATTCTTCTCGAAGGCAGCCAATTCTGCCTCAATCCTCTTCTGCTCCTTGCTCATAGCCGAATCAGAAGGACAGTATTGAGCCAAAGTCTTGCCCAACATATTATTGGTTTTGTAAATCTTTCCTTTATACTGATTTCTGACAAAGTAATCATCCACACTCATCGTCGCAGCATTGTTCAGATTACTGGTCATAATCTGCTGTTTAGACAAGTAAGGAGCCAGGTCGCTGTACTTCACCCAGAATAAAGGATATTTATTGCCACCATCTCCGAAATCATCCTCACGGGTCATGATAGGACAGAGTGCCAACACCTGAGTATGGAAGGTGGAAGTACGCTGGTCAAAATAAGAAGATTCCTTCACATAGTAAGATTTCACTTCGCGGGAAGGAATATCACTATTGTCAAGACGCATTCTTCCGTTTGCATCCTTCTCATAATAAATATGGTAATTATCCAGGAATGCCTTTGGCTTCACCAAGTCTGCATCACTGAAACTCTCGTTGCCGTCCAACTTATACTGGTAAGCCTTGATGCGACCGGAGAGTATCAACTTAAACATATAGGTGAACAGGTTCACCTGGTTGCCCAATGGTTCCACAGGATAATACAAAGGCGCATTGGCATCATCGTTGAGATTCAACTCGCGATAGATGTCACGTCTCCATACCACATCCTCATCCATGGAAGCAGTAGTAGGAAACATGATTTGTGCACGGGTCGTCATGTTGTTGGCATTCGACTTCTGCTGAGCCTTCTGCTGTGCCTGGCGGCGCGCTTCAGGTTGAGCGCTGATTCCCAGCGTAACACCTGCAAGCATCAAAAGCATAAATATCTTTTTCATCACATTGATTTTATTTACTTTGATCATTATGTTATGCATTCTGGCAAGTTTCCATCCCGCCCAGAATGAATCTCCTGTCCAGATTCGCCTTTTTCCTATTCCAGACTCTCTCTTACCTCACAATCACTTCCATTGCAGCGGAGAGATTGCGGGTAATGCCATCAGGACCAACTGCCTTGATATGAGAAATGTAGAAACGGCGGTTTCTGGACAAGCGACGGAATTCCTCGCGCTGACGCTCTGAGAAATTGGCACCTGCTGAAGCAAGAGGAACAGCATTTCCCATATTGTCGAAGAATACAGTCTCGAAACTCAGCACCTTGAACGGAATATCGAGCAATCCGTCATCAATCGCGGCATGAATGCCTGTTGCTCCCATCAGAGAAGCCTTTGACAGAGCACCGCCTCTATATCTGTTGGTACCCAAAGCCAGATAAGCAGTTGGGTCTGGAAGTTTTCTGACATGGAAAACAAACGGTGGCATCGTACGGGTCTGTCCCTTGTCACGAGCCGTAACTGTAATCGTCACATCCTTGCCTACAGCAGATGGAACTGCCACGAAATGTCCATTTCCCTTGGAGATGAAGGAACCGCCACTCATGCTGGCAGAAATCGCATTGGCAGGAACTCCCGGTACGCTGATACTGATTGGATTGTGGAAACCGGCATAGAGCACATTCATCATGTCGGCTGCCACAGTAGCAGTATTAGGAGCCGGAATCACACTGTACTTCTGCAGGAAATTGCGTCGCAAGACATCTCCCTTGGCATTGTGCATCAGAATATATCCGCTGAACTGGTGTTCGCCTACGCCTCCAGCAGTAAAGGAATACTGCCCATGAGCCGTATTCACGCGCATACCATTCACATAGATTTCCGGTTGCTGGGTAGTATCCACAGCCGCCATCACGATGTTGGCATTGAAGCGCTCGCCAGGATAAAGCGTAGTCTTCTCCGGAATCACAAAGGCATCAAGTTTGTTGACGCGAATATCCTTCATATCTATATTAGAAACGAGGGTATGGAGCACCTCTCCTTCCGCATAGCGCACATCACTCTGCAGTTTGGAGAGCAAAGTGATAGCAGCAGCCACAGGCATATTCTCAAACATATATTCCTGCCAGTTTTTGCCCAAAGTCGTTGAATTCTTTGGCACAACTGTAGCGAGGTTGCTCTGAATGATTTTCTTCTGATGCTCGTCAGTCACCATGGTGAGGATACGCTCACGATAACGGTTGATGGCATCATAGAGTTTCTTGCCTTTCCCCGTACCAGGAGCCAGCATCACGATGCCCGCAGCTTCCAGATTATCCTTGTTCTCGATGTTTTTCACATCGCCATCCTTTCCATCAGCCTCTCTGACGATGGCTTCTTTCAACTGCTGTGCGAAGTTGTAGAGCGAGTCACTCATTTCCTTCACCTGAGTAGCCTTCTCAAACCATTCTTTCACCTTGGCAGGATTCTTCTTCATCTGCTCGCTGAAATCCCCATAGATAGCAGCATTCTCTGCAGAAGAATTGGCCGTGGTACGGTTCAAGCTTTCCTCCACAATAGAGAATCCGTTGAGCACCTCGGTAGAGATGTTCAATGCAAGCATGGCCATGAGGACGACATACATCAAGTTGATCATCTTCTGGCGCGGTGAAACGGGTCTTTTCTTTATTGCCATTTATTTATAACTGAAAAATTCGATTGAATGCTTTACTCTTCACTTACATGTGGGGCAGCAGCTCTCATATTGACAGTCATGGCCTCAATCATGCGAGTATAAATCTTGTTGAGCTGCTCTATCTGCTGAGCCATCTTTCTGCTCTGCTCATTGATCTGGTCGATAGTGCCAATCTGCTGACTGGCACCCTTCAGCTGCATTTCATATACCTTGCTGATACCGGTAAGCGTACGGTTCAGATTTTCCATTTCCTCGCTGTCGCGGGTCAGGCGGCTGCTCTGTTCATTTACCTTTTCGAGGGTTTCCACCAGTTTCTTCAACTCTTCCACATAATTGTTCTGTGCTTCCTCCATTTCTGGAGTTATCTGCTGCTGACCACCAACCCATGCAGTAGAACCAGCAACAGGCTGCTGAGCGACAACATCTGCATCCTTATCATCTGAAGATGATGCAGAGACAGAAGAAGCTGCTGCAGAAACTGGAGATGAAGCTGTGCCTTCAGAAGTTGCTGCAGAAGCAATGCCCTGAGAAGCAGTAGCACCTGGAGCAAAGACAATCGGCTGTCCCACAACCACAGCATCTCCGGAAACAGGATGAGAACCCGAAACCGGTTGAGAACCAGCTACAGAATTATTTGTATCATAAGTGACCTTGCCCGTCTCCAGATATTCTTCAGTAATATGTGTAGGAATATCACGACCATCGGCAGTCTTATCAAAAGGACGGTCGAAAGCTGACAGGAAGAATACCAATACCTCAGTACCCATACCCAAGAACAACATCAAATTGGCTCCCGGCAAGTGAGTCAACTTAAAGAGGGTACCCAAGATAACGATAGATGCACCCCAACTATATGCATAGTTCAGGAACGTTTGTCCAGGCACGCTATCCATCCACTTTTGCAGACGGTAAACGATATTAAACTTACTGTAATCGCCCATTTTTATTATCTCCTATTCTTTGATTTTGTAGGTTTCTGTTTTGCACTTGATGTAGTTGCGAGACTTCTCACACATCTGAATCCGATATACGAACGAGGCTGGTTCTGATATTCCCAAGAGCGCCATGCCGAACGTATGAAAGACTCTGGATCCTTCCAAGATCCACCCCTCACGCTTTTCTTCTTCAAGCGGTAAGGATCCTCCTTGGCTGCATTATAAACAAGCGTTGGATTCAGATCGTTCATGGCATCAACACCCGCTTCCGTATAAATCGTACTGGTCCATTCAGCCACATTACCTGCCATATCATACAGTCCGTTAGAATTAGGAGAATAGATACCCACTCGGCTTGTTATCAGGTTTCCGTCCTTGGTATAATTACCACGGTCTGGCTTGAAATTGGCATAGAAACATCCATCCCCATTCTTTACATCCTTGTTTTCCCAAGGGAATTCATTCTGCTCCTTACCGCGGGCTGCATACTCCCACTCTGCCTCAGTAGGTAGACGATATCTCTGTATGAAACGTGCCTCAGGACCCAAGCCTTTCAACAAATAGTCCGTACGCCAGGCACAGAATGCATTCGCCTGTTCCCAAGTAACGCCTATCACAGGATAATCATTATAGGCAGGATTGCTGAAATAACTTCTGAGATAAGTCTCATTATCAGAATTCTTGAAGTCATTCACCCAACAAGTCGTATCCGGATAAACATTCACGATATAAGTATTGAGAAAATCCCAAGGTCCACTCAACTGTCGGTTGATGGTCTGTCTCACGATTCTTCCCTCGTCATCCACATAGGCCGTATCCTTGGAAATCATGACCACCTCGTTCGGATCCACCTCAATATCAGTATTGAGGTTACGCTCAGAAACATTGAGACGGTTGCGACGCAAGGCAGCGGCAGTATAATCATAGATTTCATACTTATAGTTGAGCTGACTCCAGTCTATCAACTTTTCTCCCGTCACAGGATTGGTCGTATAAAGACTCTCAATGGCACGCAGTTCATCCTCATTAGGTTTCTTAGGAAGATTCTTCTTCCAGTTGACACGCGGAGGCACAGGTTCACCATTCTTATCTTCCGTAATCATATAAGTTTCATCGCCTCCATAAGAAGGATCAGCAAGACGGGTACGCAAGATAGAATCTCTCACGTAAGCAACAAATTGCTTATATTCAGAGTTGGTAATTTCAGTATCGTCCATCCAGAAACCATCCACAGAGATTTCCTTCACAGGCGTTTTTCCACCCCAAAGAGAGTCTTGCTTTTCCAAGCCCATCTTCAGGAAGCCACGGTTCACCTTCACCATGCCGTAAGGAGCTGGCTCGGTAAATCCCCTGCCAGATACGCCCACGACTTCACCACCACGACCTGCCATCGAGGTAGATTTGGCACCGAAACATCCAGTCAATGCCACCAGCACAAAGGCTGAGCAAAGCCACATGATACCTTTCTTCATATTCATATTATTCTTATACTATAGTATTCTTACACTTTTATGTTTATTTCTTCCTTTTTTTACGAGATTGATGTCAGTCTGATAACCGACAAATAGCTCATGACTTCCATTGCCAGGACTGATAGCCGACGTGTACATTTCATAACTGTAACCTAACACCACTCCGTGGAACATTCCACCAACAAGGAACGTAACGGAATTGGTAGGACTATAAGACACACCGCCATACATCATTTTCTTCTCATGCGTATAGACCATCCTGCAACTTACATCTCCCCGCCAGGTCACTCCATCGTATCTGACAAGAGTAGAAGGCTTTATTGATAAAAACGGATTTCTTAACTTAATATTGTATCCGCCAGTCAAATAATAAGTTGCATCTATCTGCATTTCATTCGTTTCACCCATTTCAATCTTAGGGGCATTCAGATGCTGTCCAGAAATTCCCACATACCAGGCACCATGTGAATAATAAAGCCCAAAGCCAAGATCCAGTCCGTTTCCATCAATCTGAGAGGTGGAGAAAGCTGGGTCATTAGATTCTCCTAAATCCACTTTGCTGCCATCAAAACTTTCACTTAGGAAACCAGCTTGAATACCGGCACTGAGCATACCCTTAAAAAGCCGTTTCTTGAAAGCATATTGCAAAGCCAACTTCTGATGAGTGAACAAACCTATCTGGTCGTTCATGAATTGCACACCGACGCCATGATAATTCTTCAAGGCATAGAAAGGCAAATCGGCTCCAGCATACATGGTCCGGGGATTATGCTCAAAACCAGCCATGTCTAATGCATAATCAATATTCACATTTATCTTGGCTTGTTTACCTACCGCACCAGGATTGAAAGAAGGTTCCATATCAAAATAATGACTAAAAGAAGGATCGTACTGAGCATAACAGGTGGTTATACCCAGTATCATCAACAAAGTCGCTATTTTAATTCTTTTATACACGATACTATAACGGATTTTTTCTCAAAATATTGTATAAATCGGGAATAGAGATAAAAAATAAAATGAAAAAGGCTGCCCTTATCCATAAGAGCAGCCCTATCATCACTTAATACTCATCATCATTCCAGAGGAATATTAGGGCTGAATACCAGGCACTTATAGTCTTCCAACTTTTATAGTGAACATTTTATTAAGGAGTAAAAGTCGCTAAAAGGCTTTTCTAAACCTATCTTGCAACTCCTTGATTCGCTCTAAAAGTTTTTCGAAAGATAAAGTCTAACCATAGATAAAGTGGTTACACATCTCTGCATAATCACCTTCCCAATCCTTCACCAACTCTTGCCTAGGAACGAAATCAATCTCACTAGGCATCAACTTAGAATAATCTACATACCCAACAGCATAGTATATGGAACGATGCTTAACTATACGCTCATACAAATCAATATCCTGCAGGGCTTGTTTGCCAAATTCTGTATCCATCAAGCGTTCGAGATCATAAAGATGTCTAGACATTCGGACATGACGAGGAGTCTGTTTCTGAAATTCCTCGCATAGCAGGAATGCCTTCTCTAGGAATGTTCGAGTAGGCACAACTGTTCTGACCGTAGCTGTAGCCGCCGCATCTTCTCCAGGGAAAGTCTGCTCAATATATGATGAAATCAAACGGTCTTCCGTAGGTTCATTCATAGACAAGCAACTAATCTCTATCTTAACTCTTGGCGGAATATACTCTATCGTATGACCAAGCATAGACTCATAATGAACGAGAATGACAGATGGATCCTTATCACTTGCAACGGGACTTGCCTTACCATCCTCATCAATTTCCTCTACTACATTTTCTATATGGTATCCTTCCACACCAAGTTTCTTTAGATTTTCATCCAACTCTGCTGAAACTGTATCAAGAAAATACCTACGTGCCTTCTTGCGAAGTTTTTCACGCTGATTCTTTGTCGTCTTCTCTATACCGAAGAATTCATGGCTTACAGATAAGTCTATATCCTCACTGAATCTTTCTATCAAATTCCATCCTTTACTGAGACTTGTACCTCCCTTAAAGATGAGTTGATCTGCACATGAACATTTGAAAAGAGCGTTGAGCACCACAGTTACCCACCAGTCCTTTTCAATTGCAACCTGATTAATACGAAACTTCTCTTCTGCACGTTGCAACATTGCTATTCGTTCATCTATTGTGTGATTTAACCAAAGTGTCATAATGCTCGTTTTTATCTATTATATCAGTTATCAGCTTTCTCATCCATACTGGCATGAGAGTAAGGTCTTGTACAAACAAGTCTTTATGTTCCTCTTCATTGACCAATTTTCTTATGGTAGAGAGTTCTTGATTACCTACATTCTTTTGTCCTAATGTTCTAAGAGCTTGTACAAGAAGCGCTGCCAACACTGTCTGAAAAGCAAAGTTCTTAGGAACACTTCTCTTCAACTCTATAGTCCGATTTCCAAGAGTCAAGACTCTTCCACTTCCCGATGTCAGATAAGTATATTTTGTAGGCACCTGTGTTGAGAGTCCAAGTTTGTTGAGCGCTGTAACTCCTGAAGGTTGTATTTGTACCTTATCTCGCTGGGCTATAGCCATCACCATTTCATCTATTGATGGATAGACTATCCCAAATCGGGTATTCTTAGGGCGAAGATAAACCCCATTAGCTAATCGAACTATATTTCCCTTTTTTTCTTCTACAGAAAGTGCACGACTTACCACCTTCTCATTATCATTGATGTCAGAGAAGTCTGAGATGAAGAGAATCTGCCCTTCACTTGTCTCGTATATACGGTTTGCTATTTCTGCCATATCGTTTTCTTTCTTTAATGGTGCAAAAATACAAAAAATCAGCGATATGTGTAACACCCCGCCGATTTAATTAACTTTTTTTATGTAGAAAACTTTGCAAATATTTTCCACAATCACTTATTTTTATTCACTCTTAGCTGTCTGTGGTACTCACGGCTCTTGCGTTGTAGTTCTTCCTTATGACTGGCATAATATCGACGTTGATACTCTTTTTTCGTGGCAGTTTTTCACTCTTTAAGAGACATACAGGCAAATTCTCCGAATGAATCTGGATACTGCTTGATTATTGCAGTAAAGACTGCGGACAAGACCTGCACGACAATGGAGTTTCCGGCTCGCCAATATAGAGAATAGTCAGAAGTCTTACGATGACGACCATTTATAAACATAAGTTTCGCTATTTGTTCTTTTGTGTAACCTTCTTTACCTCAAATCCGCAACCTATAGGGTTTAGTGGGATTTTGCTTGCAAAGCGACAA
>CAMBBY010000020.1 GCA_945863825.1 uncultured Prevotella sp.
GAGCACATTGATCTTGACGCTTGGGAAATGGTCGTGCATATAGTGACGGAACCCTACCTCGCGATTGTCCTGCTGCTTGCTGACCACGATTCCGTTCTTTGTCTGTCTCATCAGCATAATCTCCTTTTCTTTGAAAGCAAGCATCATGAGCATCTTGGCAGCGAAGAATCCACTGCAGAAAGAATCCTGTCCGAAGAAGGAAAGTGGGCGGAGATCAGGCATGTAGGAGTCGAGCAAGATGAACGGAATGTTCAACTCATGCAATTGGTCGGTAAATGCTCTGGTAATTTCAAGAGATGAAGGCACGACGATGACACCCTCCGGCTTTTCTTCGATGATAGCCTTTCCCTGTTCGATGAAAGATTCCTCGTTGGAGCGCTCATAGAAGTTGATCTTCACGTTGATGTGAAAATCGCGTTTGCTTTCCTCACATTTGCGTGCACCTTCCTCTATCTCCTCCCAGTAAGCCTCAGATTCATGCTTCGGAAGTAGCAAGTAGAAGGTATATGACTTGTTGTATGCCAGAGCACTGGCATACATGTTAGGCTGATAGTTCATCTCCTTGAGCGCCTGTTCCACTTTTTCGCGGGCAGGTTTGGAGACGTTAGGGCGGTCGTGAAGAACTCTATCGACAGTACCTACAGATACGCCAGCCCTTTCGGCGATATCTTTGATTCTTATTTTTTCGGCCATGTTTTAAGCGTTTACTGGTTTTTTGCCAATTTGTTATTAAACTAAGTCTATGATGCACTTTCTTTCACGTGCGTACATTAATATAATATATGTAGATGCGCGTGTTGTACTGTGCGAAGAAGGTAATTCAGAGAACTTCCATTTTTCGTGTGTGCGTCCACATATAGAATATTCGGTACAAATTTACAATAAAAAATTGAATTGTGCGAATGCACAGCAACTTTTTTGCACAAAAACTAAAAAAAAACTCGATTTTGTTTCGTTATTTGAGAAATTATGATTATTTTTGCCACGATATTCGGAACAGAATGAAAATTATTTGATACTGAATTCGAAGAACAACTATAAATAAACAAATTAAAAAACATTTCAAGCAATGGCAAAAATTGTAAAATTAGGTGAGATCATGCTTCGTTTGTCCCCAGAAGGTAATTATCGTTTTATCCAGAGTGAATCATTCCGTATCATCCCTGGTGGTGGTGAGGCTAACGTAGCAGTCAGTGTAGCTAACTATGGTCATGAGGCTTACTTCGTATCTAAGTTGCCTAAGCATGAGATTGGTCAGATTGCAGTTAACGCTCTCCGCCGTTATGGTGTGAATACCGATTTCGTTGCTCGTGGTGGCGACCGTGTTGGTCTCTATTATGCAGAGACAGGTGCTTCTATGCGTCCTTCTAAGGTAATCTATGACCGTGCTCATAGTTCTATCGCTGAGGCAGATCCATCTGATTTCGATTTCGACAAGATTATGGAGGGTGCTCAGTGGTTCCACTGGAGTGGTATTACTCCTGCTATCAGCGACAAGGCTGCTGAGTTGACCAAGTTGGCTTGTGAGGCTGCTAAGCGTCATGGTGTAACAGTATCTGTTGACCTCAATTTCCGCAAGAAGCTCTGGACTTCAGAGAAGGCGATCTCTGTTATGCGTCCATTGATGCAGTACGTAGATGTATGCATTGGTAATGAGGAAGATGCTCAGCTCTGCTTGGGCTTCAAGCCAGATGCCGATGTAGAGGGTGGTAAGACTGACGCTGAGGGATACTATGGTATCTTCCAGGGTATGATGAAGGAGTTTGGCTTCAAGTATGTAGTTTCTACACTTCGTGAGTCTCTCTCTGCTACACACAATGGTTGGAAGGCTCTTATCTACAACGGCGAGGAGTTCTACCAGAGCAAGCATTATGACATCAACCCAATCATCGACCGCGTTGGTGGTGGTGACTCTTTCTCTGGCGGTTTGATCCACGGTCTCTTGACTAAGAATACTCAGGCTGAGGCTTTGGAGTTTGCAGTAGCTGCTTCTGCTTTGAAGCACACTATCCCTGGCGACTTCAATCTGGTTTCTGTTGACGAGGTAGAGAGTCTTGCTGGTGGTAACGCTAATGGTCGCGTTCAGCGATAATTTAAGTGAAGAGTGAAGTGTGTAGAATTCATTTGCACTCTTCCTATTTAACATTTAATATTTAAATAAAAAATGGCAAAGTTTAGCAAAATGCAGGTCATGGCAGCCATGAAAGAGACTGGTATGGTTCCTGTATTCTTCAATAAGGATATTGAAATTTGCAAGAACGTCATCAAGGCTTGTTATGAGGGTGGCGTACGTGTATTCGAGTTTACTAACCGTGGTGATTTCGCTCACGAAATCTTCGGTGAGTTGGTAAAGTGGGCTGACAAGGAGTGCCCAGAGATGATCCTTGGTGCTGGTACTGTCGTTGACGCTGGTACAGCTTCTCTCTATCTCCAGTTGGGTGCCAACTTTATCGTAGGTCCTAACTTCAACCCAGAGATTGCTCCTGTATGTAACCGTCGCCTGGTTCCTTATTCTCCTGGTTGTGGTTCTGTAACTGAGATCAACAATGCTCAGGCTGCAGGTTGCGATGTTACTAAGGTATTCCCTGCAGGTAACGTAGGTGGTCCTTCATTCGTTAAGAATGTAATGGCACCTTTGCGCTGGAGCAATATCATGGTTACTGGTGCTGTAGAGCCAACTGAAGAGAACTTGACTCCTTGGATCAAGGCAGGTGTTCTCTGTGTAGGTATGGGTTCTAAGCTCTTCCCTAAGGAGACTGTAGCTGCTGGCGACTGGGCTGCAGTTACTGCTAAGTGTAAAGAGGCTCTTGGCTATATTGCCAAGGCTCGTGGTTAATTGAGAATTTAATGGCTTAATGGCCCAAATTAATATCACGCAAAAGTTCAGCGCCTTCATTGTGATGATGTTGGCGCTGTTTTTCTATTCAGCTTGTGGTCCTTCTCATAAGCAGGAGGTGGATCGGTTGAATGCACTTTCATACGCCTATCACTACCGCAATCTTGATTCTACTAAGATGCTGGCACAGAGAGCTTTAGCTCTTTCTGATGACTATAGTGCCGGATATGCTGAGGCTTGTAATAACTTAGCATTCGTAGAGATGGCAAAGATGAACTACAAGGAGGCTCGCCGATGGCTCGGTCTTGTGGAAGAAAAGAGCAACAACCAACTGGAGCTTCTCATTGCTGATGTGCAGATGATGCGCATCTGTCAGCGGGAATCTCACAACAAAGATTTTTATTCCTATCGCGAGAAAGCGATGGTGCGCTTGCGCCGCTTGGGCGAGGAGGCTTCCAATCTGCCACCCCGTGAGCGGCGACGTGCCACCTATGCTCATAGCGAATTTGATATCGTTGATGCCACCTATTGTTATTATGTCGGTCTGGAAGAATCGATGCTGAAGGCTTTGAATGATATCGATGCGGATGCTCTTGAAGCAGATACTGCCCAGTATCTCAACTATCTATATAATATCGGTTCGGGTGGTGCGATCACCAATGGAACGTCTGAACAGATAGCACAGACGGAATTTGACTATCTGATACAATGCTATATGTTGGCTTCAGCCGGACGAGTTGTCATGCCCGATGGTACGATGGCCGGCGGTTATCCTTACTGGCAGGCTAATGCCCTTCAGGCTATCAGTGAACATCTGCAGAAAGCCAAGATGCGGGATTTTCTTATCCGGAACAATTTGCCGGCTATCCAGTATCTGAATGTAGAACAGATGCCAGATACGCTCTTGGCTGGTAATTTAGCTCAGCGTGCGCTGAACCTTTTCATCTCTTATGGTGATACCTACCAGATAGCAGGTGGTTATCGTACGCTGGCTGAATGTTACTTTGCCATAGAGGATTATAATTCTGCGGGCGACTGTCTTGTTCGGGCCTTGCAGGTGAGCAAGAATATCAAGTCGGCTCCCGATCTGGTGGCTTCTATCCGTGAACGACTTTGTCTGGTATATTCTGCGCTCGATAATAAACAGCAGAGTGACTACAACCGCAATATCTACCTTGACTTACAGGAGCGAACCCGTCAGGACAGGCAGTTGGAAGCTCGCGCCGCCTTGCTTGATGACAATGCTCTGCAGCTCAATCTTATGATAGCAGCAGTACTCGTCATGATATTGCTCGTGGTCATCCTCCTGTATCTCTTCGACCGTATGCGAAGAAGAAAGATACAGTCTAAACCGCTGTCTTCCCTGCTTGAACCATTAGAGCAGTGGAAACAACGTAATACTCAGTATATTAATGATATAAATGAAAGAAAAGAAGAATTGGATGAAGAGATATCCATCGCCCGTTTGCATCTTGATGACAATAAAAAACGTAATCTGGAGCAGCGTGCCAAGGTCTCTTTAGTAAACAGTATCACGCCTTTCATCGACCGCATGATTCATGAGGTGGATAAGTTGGCAGAGGATGATGGAAGTACCCCGGATGAGGTGAAACAGGAACGGTATGAGTATATCTCAGAACTGACGGATAAGATCAACCAGTATAACACCATCCTGACCAACTGGATTCAGATGCGACAGGGAACTTTGAATCTCCGTATCGTCTCTTTCCCTCTCCAACCGCTTTTCGATATTGTGGCAAAGGGCAAGATGAGTTTCCAGATGAAGAAGATAGAACTCGATGTGCAGCCAACTGCAGCTAAGGTGAAGGCAGACCGCACCCTGACGCTCTTTATGATCAATACTATCGCCGACAATGCACGCAAGTTTACTCCTGCAGGAGGTAAGGTTACTGTTTCTGCAGAGGAACATGATAAATACGTAGAAATCGTCATCGCTGATACCGGTAAGGGAATGGATGAGGAACAATTGGCTCATGTCTTCGACCGTACCTATACGGGCGGTCATGGATTCGGACTCCTCAACTGCAAGGGTATCATCGAGAAATATAAGAAGGTGAGCAGTATCTTCAATATTTGTCATATTGAGGCAGAGAGTGAAGTGGGAAAGGGCAGTGTGTTCCGTTTCCGACTGCCTAAGGGAATCGGACGGATGATCGTTGGTGTCATCTTTTTGTTGGCATCATCCGTGTCGTCTTTTGCATCCCAGATACATCAGAATACCCTGGCTACCGGAAAAGTTTCCCGAGAACTCACTTTGGCTGATGCCTTTGCCGACAGTGCTTATTATAGCAATATCAATGGTACATACCAGCGTACCTTGGCATTTGCTGATTCTGCCATCTATTATCTCAATCAGCATTATCTGCGCCAGTATCCTCAGGGTAAAAATCTGATGGTGAGCTGTCCAAAACTCTCTCAAGCTGCCGAACTGAAATGGTTTGCTGATAGTGTGACGACCGACTACAGCATTATTCTCGACATCAGAAATGAGAGTGCGGTGGCTGCGCTTGCCTTGCATCAATGGACTTTGTATGATAGAAACAATAAGATTTATACCAAACTCTTCCGGGAACGGAGTACTGATAATACACTGCCTGAGTATGTCCGCACGATGCAGAGTTCGGAAAATTCCAAGACGGTAGCTGTCATCCTGCTCTTTCTCCTGTTGTTGCAGTTGCCGATAGCCTACTATCTGCTCTATTATCGCCATGTAGTGACCTATCGCTTTGCGGTGGATCGCATCCGTGATATCAATCTTCTGTTGCTCAGCGACCAGTCTATACCGGAGAAGTTGAAGCGCATCAGGGAAATATGGAGTAAGAAGTCCCGGCATACCCGTGCCAATTTCCGTTTGGATGAGGTGGTGCATGAGATTGAGGAAGAACTGAAACGTGGACTGGATTTATCGAATGGCAAGGAGGCAGATAATCAACTGCTGGAAGATGAGTTGAGACGGGTGCAATTTGAGAATGATCGTTTGCACGTATCTAATTCTGTATTAGATAATTGCCTCTCTACGTTGAAGCATGAGACGATGTATTATCCGTCACGTATCCGACAGTTGATAGAGGCATCCCCCGATGATGTAGCTTCTCTGAAAGAATTGGTAGATTACTATAAATCCATCTATCTGATGCTGAGTGCGCAGGCGATGGAACAGGTGGAAACCAATCTGAAGTGTGATGCTGCGCTGAAGGATTATCTCTTCCGACTGATACAGGAAACCGTGAAGGATCTTGCCAAGGCGCATGGTATTGCCATCACGCAAGTGAAACCGGAAATTAAATCTGTGCATACGGCTTATGCCACCTGCCAGTTTGTCTTCTCAGGATTGAGATACGACGATTCCTTGCATCATCGCCTTTTCACTCCGCTGACCGTGGATATGAGATTCTTAGTTTGCCGCCAGATAGTGAGGGAGATGGGAGAAACGACCAATCTTCGTGGCTGCGGTATCCAGACAAAGCCTTCTGATGATGGATTCCTGGTCATTGAGGTGGTGTTGCCGGGGATGTTAGTATAGAATCAAAGATAGTTAAAGCATAAATTCAACATAGACTCAAATAAACGATGATGGACAATTTTAAAGTAATCATAGTAGAGGATGTACCTTTGGAACTGAAAGGTACGGAAGGAATTTTCAAAAACGATATACCTGAAGCTGAGATTATTGGAACAGCTGACAGTGAGGTGAGCTATTGGAAACTCATCAAACAGCAGTTGCCTGACCTCGTGCTTCTCGATCTTGGCTTGGGTGGTTCCACTACGGTGGGTGTAGAAATCTGCCGCTATACCAAGGAACAGTATCCTAACGTAAAGGTTTTGATTTTCACGGGAGAAATCCTGAATGAGAAGCTCTGGGTGGATGTTCTTGATGCAGGTTGCGATGGTATTATCCTGAAGAGTGGGGAACTCCTGACCCGTGGCGATGTGGCTTCCTGCATGAGTGGTAAGAAGATGGTTTTCAATCAGCCGATTCTGCAGAAGATCGTAGAACGTTTCAAGAAAAGTGTCAATAGTCAGTTGATGCGCCAGGAGGCTTTGGTAAATTATGAGATTGACGAATATGACGAGCGCTTCCTTCGCCATCTTGCCCTCGGTTATACCAAGGAACAGATTACCAATCTGCGAGGTATGCCTTTCGGTGTGAAGAGTTTGGAAAAGCGACAGAACGAACTGGTACAGAAACTCTTCCCTGATGGCAACAATGGTATGGGCATCAATGCTACCCGTCTGGTGGTAAGAGCCTGCGAACTTCGCATCTTAGATATCGACAATCTCGAAGCTGATCCAGAATAAGCTGCGGCATCAAGAAAGATATAGAATAGGAGTTAATCAGGAAAAGAATAGAGAGAACGATGAAGAAAATGAAGGTGTTTTCGTATTTGGCTTTAGGTTTGGGCGTGGCTCAAATCCTGCTGATGCTGACTTCGTGGCTGTTGACGGCTGCGATGCCGGAGGACTATAACCGTTCGCTCTTGAGTTCTGAGGGCATCCGCTGGTTCTTCGGTCAGTTCCAGGATAATTTAGCTTCGCCCGTATTAGTGTGGCTGGTGTTGGGTAGTATCGCCTATGGAGCTTTCTGTAGAAGTGGTATTGTCCATTATAAGCCCGATGAATATCGTCAGCGCTTTGCGATGGGCGTGGCAAGTTTCGAGTTGGGTGTATTTGTGATTATCATGCTGGCACTTACCCTGCTTCCTCATGCCATTCTGCTAAACGTGATGGGCGCTCTCTTTCCAAGCAGTTTTACGCAGAGCATCATACCTTATACAGCCTTTGCCGTAACTGTAGTCTGTTGTAGTTTTGGTGTTATCAGTGATAATCTGAAGGGGGTAGAGGATATTTTCCGCAGTATGTCGTATGGCATTTCTACGGCATCTCCTCTCATCGTGCTCTATGTATTTGCCGCCCAGTTGTTCTATTCAGTTCTGTATCTGATATAAGAACAGTTTCTTGAGCGAATCATCATACGTGTTTTTATTATCTTGAAAGAAACGTTTGATTAATATAAAAAAATGAGGCTTCCCGTATTTTCCGTTGCAGGAGAAAGGGGAAGCCTCTGTAAATAACTCTCTATTGGTCCTTTTACCTATGTTGAACCTATTGAACTTTCATCTTTTACTATACTTAATTATTCAGCATGGTAAATGTTACGCATATAAATGGTCTGTTCTTTAACTTATTATCAGCGTATTGTATAACTCTCTTTTGTTTTTACTTGAATTTTATAACTCTTTTGTTTTTATATCTTATGAATTAATGTCTTCAAAATTATCTGCGTCCTCCGAAACTGCCGTGAGAACCACCACCATTACTTCTTGTAGGTCCACCTATAGAACGATTGCCACCACCGAAGGAGCGAGAACTGTTTCCGAAAGAAGCACCACCGTTTCCTGGATTAGAGCGAGGAGTGAAACTCCTGGATGGGCTGGTAGTATTGCCACTGCCAAAGCTGCGCATCATAGAAGAACCACTACCGAAACTGCCTCCACGGTTGCCACCGAAAGAACCACCAGGTCTGCTGTTGTTTGATGGATTCTCGCGGGTAACAGTAGTACGGGTACTGCTCTGGCGATTACCAAACTGACGGTTCTGGTTGCCGAAACTGCTGCTCTGGTTGCCGAAACCACCATTATTCTGTGGTCTGTTCACGCTCTGAGGGCGATAGTCATTGTTACGGTTCATATTTCCGAAGCTCTGTCCGTTGTTGCGATTTAAGTTTCCATTATTTCGGTTCATGTTTCCGAAACTCTGTCCACGTCCGAAATCTCCTCTGTTGAATCCGTCACGCATGCCAACTCTTGGATGACCTTCTGGGCGAGGACCACCGAAATCACGTCCGTGATACCAGCTTCTACCACCATTCATTCTCCAACTGTGACCTCCACGATAGGAAACGTAGAAGTGAGGGCGACCGAAGAAGAAGTAGTCGCGGTGAGGATATCTGGCGTAGATGCCGAAATGCCAGTAGCCAGCGTCCCAGTAGAGGGGGCGATAGAAATATGAGGCATTGATGAATGTACGATATTGCCAGTCCAGGAGGATATAGCTCAAGTCCATATTGCGCTGTCTCCAGTAGATTCCGTAGAGGTCATCCACTGTATTGACACTCATCAGATAATCGAGGTTGGTTTCATAAGCAGCCTCATACTGATCGTCTGTGAGGTTCAGCTCGTATGCCATTTTATCTGTCAGGAAGAGAGCTTGCTGGCGAGCCTGCTCGTAACTCATTGCAGATGCAGTAGTGAAGGTCATTGTGACCATTGCTACAAGGGCTAATATAAACTTCTTCATAATCATATCTCTTTATAAGTTTGACTTCTTGTTTTATTTCTGCTGCAAAGATACGACGAAATATCTGGCAGCGGAAAGGTTTTTCCCTAAAGGGGTAGGGGAAATTCCCTAAAGGTCATTATAGGTTTGGTTTTAAGAGGGATTTGGCAGGGATGATTGTTTTATATTTCCCATATATCTGTCTCTTATACACATCTGGCGCTGCCGACGATACTCCTTGTGTAGATC
>CAMBBY010000021.1 GCA_945863825.1 uncultured Prevotella sp.
TCGCCTTAGTCTCGTGGGCTCGGAGATGTGTATAAGAGACAGGATATGAAGAACGGACGCTTTGCAATGGTGCTAATCTCGGAATTTATCAAAAAGGAATTAAAGGCTGAGGCTTCGGTTGATGACTTCTGCCAGGGTGTTTCTTCCTATATATATAATAAGGTGTATAAGACTTTAGGAATGGAAGAGCGGATGAAACTGCATCCTGAAGAACGTCTCACTGCTTCTGCTATCGTCTATTCCTGCGCCAGGAGAGAAGTGTGGATGGTGGGTGACTGTCAGGCACTCATCGGTGGCAAACTTTACGAAAACAACAAACCTTTTGAAGAAGAGATTGCCGCCAGACGTGCAAGCCTCATTCGACAGGGAATGCCTCCGGTAGATGCACGCAAGGCTATCGAACCGTTGCTCATTCAGGCGATGCTCAACGGACAGAACTCTCATTATGCGGTAATCGATGGATTTCCTATCTACCGTGAAGGTGTAAAGGTCATTTCTCCAGCCATAGGAGAAATTGTTCTGGCAAGCGATGGATATCCGTTCCTGAAACCAACTCTTGCCGAAAGCGAGGCTGCCCTACAGGCTCAACTCGCAGCCGATCCTCAAAACATTTCCTCTTTCCTCGCTACTAAGGGACTGCTGGAGGGCAATCACAGTTTTGATGACCGGTCTTATATCCGGTTCAAATAAACATAAAAAGTCCTATACCAGTAATATCCCGGTATAGGGCTTTTATTATAATCTCAGATCTTATTTTTTCCTATTCGATGATCTTGTCTTTTTATCCTACCTGACTTCCTGGCTTTACCTTGCCAAGGAGAGAGGTCACGTTGAGGCTGGCTGTGAAGCTCGCCTCTCTTTTTTTGTCTTTTTATTTGCGTATCTAATATTTTATTCGTAACTTCGCATTGTCTAAAGAAATATAGCTATGGAAGAGATAAGAAAATACCCAGTAGGAATGCAAACTTTCTCTGATATACGAGAGGGTAATTATGTGTACGTTGATAAGACAAGGTATATTGTCGATTTCTTGCGTAATGGTTCTAAATATGTGTTTCTGAGTCGTCCTAGACGATTCGGTAAGTCGCTTTTTGTCTCTACGCTCCAGGCATATTATGAGGGCAGGAAGGAACTGTTTGATGGTTTGGCACTTGGCGAATATGAGAAAGAATGGGTGAGACATCCTGTTCTTCACTTCGACATGAGTACTGCCAAAAATCAGACACCCGAGGGGTTAGAAGAGATGCTGGGCTACATGCTTTCTGAATACGAGCAGGTCTATGGACGTGACGAATTGGCGGTGCAACCGAGCCTGCGTTTGCAGTCTTTGGTTAAGCGTGCCTATAAGCAGACGGGGCAAAAGGTGGTCGTTTTGATAGATGAATACGATGCTCCTCTCTTGGATGTCGTGCATGAGAAGGAAAGTTTGATGCCATTGCGCTTGGTTATGAGGAAGTTCTATAATCCATTGAAATATCTCGACCCTTGGCTGGAATTTACCTTTATCACGGGTATCACCAAGTTCTCTCAGTTGAGTATCTTTAGTGAGATCAACAATTTGGATAATATCAGCATGTTCGACCAGTATTCTGCTATCTGTGGTATCAGCAAGACAGAACTACTGACGGCGATGAAGCCTGATGTTGAGTTGTTAGCCAAGTCTTTGGGAAAAACTTTTGATGAAACGGTTGCTGAGTTGAGTTCATATTATGATGGTTATCATTTCAGTAAAAAATCAGAAGATGTGTTCAATCCGTTTAGCCTGGTTAAAGCTTTGAGAAGTCAGGAAATAGCTGCTTATTGGTTTAGTTCAGGTACTCCATCTTACATTATCAACACTTTACGAAAACATCATGTGGGTGTGATGGATATTGAACAGAAATCTGTAGGAGTGGATGATTTCGATGTCTCTCCTGAGCAGATGACTTCAGCTTTACCATTGCTTTATCAGAGTGGGTATCTCACCATCAAGAAGTATAACCCTATCTTGCAGAGCTATCAGCTGGATTATCCAAACAAGGAAGTGTGTGGGGGGATGATTCGCTCCTTGGCTCCTAACTATCTTTCTCCAATATCGTTGAACAATAATAGTTTCATCTTCGATTTTTTGGAACAACTATATGACAATAACATGGACGGTGCGTTGCAGAAAATGCAGGCTTATCTTGTCAGTATCTCCAATCGACTTGCCAACAAGAACGAGAAGGATTTCCAAACGGTCTTTTATCTCATCTTTAATTTGATGGGTGCTTACATCTTGGTGGAGGAGGATAGTGCAATAGGCAGAGCAGATGCCGTTCTTCACATGCCAGATACCATTTATGTGATGGAACTGAAGTTTGATAAGACGGCTGAGGAAGCTTTGCAACAGATAGATGATAAAGGCTATCTTATTCCTTATTCTGCTGATGGCAAGCGGTTGGTGAAAGTCGGCATCAACTATGATAGTCAGAAGCGAACCATTAGAGACTGGAAGATAATGGAAGGATGATTATTCTAAAAATACCCTTCACCTTTTGCCCTGAAGTGCCGATAAACAGGGCGTTTCTGAGCAAAAGGTGAAGGGCAAAGGGCAAAATCGAGTATGCTTCGATATTTTTTATCAGGAGCAAGGCATTGAAATATACAATGTGAATCCTTACAATTACTGTCCAACTAGGACAGCAAACTGTCCGATGCTCCGACAGCTCGCTGTTCATAGGATGGCAACCAGCTGTGAAGCTCGCCTTTCCTTTTGGGCTTATGAGACTGCAAACAAATCATCTAAGGTGATGACTTTAGGAAAGTCTCCACTGTACTCATTATATTTGAGACCATAAGTGGTGATGAGCGTAGGGTGAATCACCTTTCTGCGTGACAGATGCTCTGATAGCAATTTCTGACGATGAATCAATGTCGCATGATATGCCTTGTTGACAGAGAAATCCTCGTTGTAGAATTTCATCTCACACATGTTTACAATGTTGTCTTTCCTGTCTATAATCATGTCTATTTGAGTTCCATTTGTGGATTCGTCTCCTTTCATGGACCATGCTGCCTGAGTGCTTGAGACACCGGATATTCCCAATGCTCTTTTTATTTGTGGGATATGGAGCAGACAAATTTCTTCGAATGCAATACCTCGCCAAATGTTTATTGGCGCTGAGTCTATGTTTTGACTCCAAAAGTCATCTGCCAATGCCTTTTGGCCTTTAACGAACTTCTGATAGAAAAGGCAGAATGGATCGGTCAAGCGATAACGCTCGTCACGTTTGCCATTACCAAAAGGCACGTAGGAATCAATGAAATCACTCGCAATAAGGGCGTTTAGCATTTTGGAGAGTCCTCCGCCTGTGCCGACATGAAGAGCTTCCATGATTTCTTTGCGAGTAAAACCAATATGTTTTGTGCCCAGAAAATTGACAATTCGTTTCATCTCCTCTGGGTTTGAGAATACAGATGCAAACAATCGGTTGTATTCTTGGCTTAATTTGGCGTTGCCGTCAAAAAACAATAGGTCTATGTTTTGTGCTAAGCTCAGTCCTTTTTTCATATAGCCTAAATAATATGGAATACCACCCAGTATCATATAAGATTGGGCTATGTCATATCTTGACAGTTTGATGTCTTGAGCTTGGTAGAACTGTTCGCACTCGTTAAGGGTAAAAGGAGAGAGTTTGATTTCATAGGTAGTTCTCCCGTATAGACCGCCATGATTGTTTACGAGATTGTTGAGCATCCATGAATTGGCACTTCCGCAACATACGAGCATGATGTTGTCTCTATGGCAAGCCCATGTGTTCCAAAATCCTTCGAATGCCGTGATAAATCCCGAACGAGGAGTGTCCATCCAAGGCAATTCATCGAGAAATATGACTTGTCTTGTGCCATTGTCTTTGCTCTCCAAAAAATGGGAGAGCATGAAGAAAGCTTCCATCCATGTAGTTGGGCATTTGCTTCTTTTCATTCCCTGTAGTTGGAGTGACAAGTAGAAATGACGCAGTTGATTTTTTAGGCTGTTCTTTTCATTAGCTTCATCCACAGGTGATAATCCTGCATGTCGGAAAGTAATTTTCCCTTTGAGGGCTTCATCCACCAAGAAAGTCTTCCCGATTCTACGCCTTCCATATATGGCAACAAATTCTGCTTTGTTGCTATTGTAGAGTTCGGATAACTCTTCTATTTCTTTTTTTCTTCCAATTAAATTACCCATAACATTGCTTTTATTTGTCCGCAAAGATACTAAAAGATGTAATAGCGGACAAATAAAAACGCTTTTTTAACGTTTTATTACGTTCTTGCTGGAATTTTTGCTTTCTTTTCCCTTTCTTTTCCTTCGATTATTCCCCTTTTGATTTGTTGGTTTCAACTTAAAGTGTTATCTTTGTGCCGTTATTGACTAAAAGTTATTGACTAAAATGGAAGCGTATGAAAATCATAGAAAGAAATATCGTCGGCAAGAAGAGCCAGGAGACTTGTGAGGATGGCATCGTCGTGACTGATGATTTCGTCGCAGTGATGACGGCTTCGGCCATCATCTATAGAAGGATGAGAAAAGAGGTATGGATGGTGGGGGATTGTCAGGCCATCATCGGTGGAAAACTCTATGAGAATAACAAGCCGTATGAGCAAGAGATTGCCGAAAAGCGTGTCGCTCTTATCAAGCAAGGTATGATACCGGCTGAGGCCCGAAAGACTATCGAACCGCTTCTTGTACAGGCGATGCTTGATGGTCAGAATAAGTCTTATGCCGTGATAGATGGTTTCCCGATTTATCGAGAAGGGGTGAAGGCTGTGCCTTGCTTGTTTTCTGGTGCAAATGATGTGGACTCAGAGAACTCTCGAAATGAGCATGAAATCGTTTTGGCAAGCGATGGCTATCCTTTCCTCAAAACGATCTTGGAGGAAAGTGAGGCTGCCTTGGCAAAACAACTTGCGCATGACCCGCAAAATATCAAAACTTTTATCGCCACCAAGGGATTGGTTGATGGCTATAAAAGCTTTGATGATAGAACGTATGTTCGTTTTCTGATTTAATTTTCATATAAAACCTAGCGTGCCTTTAAGCTCATTCGTAATCATTATAAATTAATAACGGTAGAATAAACTAAAAACGTAATGATTATGAAGAATGTTTTACTTAAAGGCACGATGTGTCTTGCAATGTTGGCTACATCAACGGGCTGTTTTGCCCAGGAAAAAACAAGTGTGAACGCAAGTTTCGAGTGTTATGTGAGAAGTGACGCTGCTAATGCTGATAAGTCATTTGGAACTGATGCGGCAAAGACAGAAATCATCAATGGAACTAATAAGTTCTACACGATGATGACTTTTGCTGCAACTCAACCTAATGTTGGCAATCGTGTGAAGTCTGCTACTTTGCGATTGGTGACCTATGGTTTTACGGGTGATAACAACGTAGATCTCTATGCTTATGACCCTGCCAAGGTTACCGTGAAGCCCACATACAATACCGCAAAGGCAGATATAGAGGAGGCCATGGGTAAGAAAGCGGTTGGTACATTTGCCATGAAGGGTAGAAAAGGCATGACCATTATCCATAAAAATAATACAACGACAGCTTACCAGAATGTGGCAGCTTGGACGAATACGATAGACTTGACTGACTTCATGCGTGGTCAAACAGAAAAGAGTGTGGCTCTCTTGTTGGCTAAGCAGAAATATGAGGAAAACAATGCCTATTGCCGTACTTGGACAGCACATTTGGCGGCAGACCAGACGATGGCAACTACAGGTACAGTCATCCGCAAGGGAGACTTGGTTCCTCTTTTGACAGTAGAATATGAATCTGTCTATACATTGACGGTAACGGATGCAAAAGCTGCTACTCTTGTCTTGCCATACGATGCGAAGATTCCTACAGGGATGTGCTTGATTTTTCCTGTGCTTGGTGTATAGCGATTGAGATGGTAACGTGTGGTAAATCAGATATTGCCTTGTGGGTCTGCAAGGATACATCTCACACTGTTGTTGGTCTCAAGATTTTTCTTGTCGATGTTGAGTAATTTGGATGTGTTCCTTTCATTCATGCAGAAGATGCCTTGTCGGTTGCCGATATATATTTTGTCCTTGTGGGCTAACACCCATTCTGCAAAGTTGATGTTTGGGCAGATGCGCTTAAAATGGTTTTCTCCTTTCATCAAGACAAATAGGCCTGTGTTGGTGGCAGCATATACATTGCCGCTGTCGCTGATAGATATGCGATAAACAAGTACGGGATTCTTTGTTTCTGTATTTTCCAGTCTGTAAGTTTGTATATTTATGCCGTCGTATAGGTTGATGCCGTTACTGGTGGCTATCCACATCAACCCACTTTTGTCCTCATGAAAGTCGGTGACGGATACCCCGACGATACCTTCCTTCAGAGACATTTGGGTTAATCCGTTAGCATGGACAAGGCTGACGGACACCATCAAAATAGCTGTAATGATTAACTTATAGACTGCTTTCATCATATCATCTTTGAGATTGTTCTTGGTTTGAAAAGGCTCTATACCTTATATAATATATAGATATAGAGCCTTTACGGTGTTTTTATGTGATATACAGGTATATGTACCGTGCTTTAGCCTACCTGACTTCCTGGCTTTACCTTGCCAAGGAGAGAGGTAACGTTCAATGAGCCGTCGAAGTTGACTGCACTCAGGATCATACCCTGGCTCTCGATACCCATCATCTTGCGAGGTGCAAAGTTGGCTACGAACAATACGTCCTTGCCGATCAACTGCTCTGGCTCATAGTAGGCAGCGATACCTGAGCAGATAGTACGCTCAGTACCAGTACCATCATCGATGGTGAACTTCAGAAGCTTCTTGGATTTCTTCACCTTCTCGCAGTTCAGAATATGGCCCACGCGAATGTCGAGCTTCTCGAAATCATCAAAGCTAACCTCTGGCTTGATAGGTGCAGCCTTGTATTCAGCCTCCTCATTAGCCTTCTTGGTGTCAGCGAGTTTCTGCAACTGTTTCTCGATGACCTCATCCTCAATCTTCTCGAAGAGCAACTCTGGCTCACCGAGCTGAGTACCCGCCTTGAGCAAGTCTGTGCTGCCCAACTGGGTCCATTCGAAAGTTGGCATGTTGATCATCTTGCGCAGTTTCTCAGAAGAGAAAGGTAAGAATGGTTCGAAAGCGATGGCGAGGTTGGCAACCAACTGGAGGGAGATGTTCAGGATAGTCTCCACACGCTTAGGATCGGTCTTCCAAACCTTCCAAGGCTCACATTCTGTGATGTATTTATTACCGATGCGGGCGAGGTTCATAGCCTCTTTCTGAGCCTCACGGAATTTGAATACGTTGAGATACTGCTCTACCTTCTCCTTCACGTCTTTGAATTCTGCGATAGCCTTCTCATCTACCTCCTGCAGTTCGCCGCAAGCAGGAACTACACCGCCCCAATATTTCTTAGTGAGTTGGAGAGCACGGTTTACGAAGTTACCATAAACAGCAACCAATTCAGAGTTGTTGCGCTCCTGGAAATCCTTCCAGGTGAAGTTGTTGTCCTTGGTCTCAGGAGCATTGGCTGTCAATACATAGCGCAAAACATCCTGCTTGCCAGGGAGATCTACGAGATACTCATGCAACCAGACTGCCCAGTTGCGAGAGGTAGAAATCTTATCATCCTCAAGATTCAGGAACTCGTTGGCAGGAACGTTGTCTGGCAGGATATAGTCGCCGTGTGCCTTCAGCATAGTAGGGAAGATGATGCAGTGGAACACGATGTTGTCCTTACCGATGAAGTGAACGAGACGAGTCTCAGGATCCTGCCACCATTTCTGCCATGTGCCCCATTTTTCAGGCTGCGCATCGCAGAGTTCCTTGGTATTTGAGATGTAACCGATAGGTGCATCAAACCATACGTAGAGCACCTTGCCCTCAGCACCCTCCACAGGAACAGGAATACCCCAATCCAGGTCGCGGGTCATCGCACGAGGCTGCAAATCCATGTCAAGCCAGCTTTTGCACTGACCATAAACATTAGTTCTCCACTCCTTGTGACCTTCCAGAATCCATTGCTTCAGCCAGTCCTGATACTTTCCTAAAGGCAGATACCAGTTCTTGGTAGGCTTCTTCACGAGACCGTGTCCAGGATTGTTCTTGTTGGTTGGGTTGATCAACTCCTCAGGCGAAAGTGTAGCACCACATTTCTCGCACTGGTCACCATAGGCACCTTCAGCACCACAGCGAGGACAAGTACCCACGATGTTACGGTCTGTGAGGAATTCTCCTGTTACCTCATCGCAGAACTGCTCCTCTACCTTCTCTTCGAGCACGCCCTTATCATAGAGAGTGCGGAAGAAATCAGAAGCAAACTTATTGTGAACTTTTGAGGTCGTACGGCTATAGATATCAAAGGAAATGCCGAAGTCCTCAAAACTTTTCTTGATCAGATTGTGATAGCGGTCCACCACCTCCTGTACGGTGATGCCCTCTTTCTTGGCACGGATGGTTACAGGTACACCATGCTCATCACTACCGCCGATGAAAACAACGTCTTGTTTTTTGAGTCGGAGATAGCGCACGTAGATATCGGCTGGCACATATACACCTGCCAGGTGTCCGATATGTACACCACCATTGGCGTATGGCAAAGCTGCCGTCACGGTGGTACGTTTGAAATTTTTCTGTTCCATATTAGCTAATATACATTTTTTTGTTATTTTGGGTGCAAAATTACAAAAAATAGTTGGAAACTGGGAAGTTTTTCGATGCTTTTCTTAATATAGTAAGGTGTGACTACGGAAAATAATGCGGAAAACCCTTCAGATGACTATTTTAGAAACAATAAGAAGAGAGTTTTGTATGCAAAAGAAGTGAAAAATAGAGGAAAACGATTGAAAATAGAGGAAAATAGAGGAAATTAGGGGAAATTAGAGGAAAATTTCCCCTAATTCCATTTTTTATTATTATATTTGCAGGCAAAATAGATATGATTTATATGCTATCCGTAAATAATAATGTAAAATGATAGAATCTCCTCCAAAATTCTCTGAAGCTAATGAACAAGAGTCCATCAAGCTGTTGGTTAATCCTATATATGGTGACCTTTTAGCAAAAATAGATGATGGTTACTACTATTGGGACAAGGTGAAGTATATGGTTCCTTCGGGCATTCTGCCCGAAGTGCTTTGGCAGGCTGTAAAGTTTAAGAGGCGGTTGAATGTTATAAATCTCAAGTTTGGAAAGTTGCAATTTCATTTTACGATAACAAGTAAGATGCAGCAACTTCTTCATGAGTTTGATATGAATTTTGGCGGTAGCCTTGGTGCTGGTGGTATTATTCCTGAAAAAGACCACAAAGTGTATTTGTTAAGTTCTATCATGGAAG
>CAMBBY010000022.1 GCA_945863825.1 uncultured Prevotella sp.
TACACAAGGAGTATCGTCGGCAGCGTCAGATGTGTATAAGAGACAGGCTGTTGAAGGTATCAAGAAAGAAATTGAAGGTGCAGGCAATGAACTTGTTCTGCTCGAGAAATATACAGAAAAAGCTCAGCTTTTGGATGCAGTGAAAGACGTGGATGCAATGATCATCCGATCTGACAAAGTAACTGCTGAAGTTCTGGATGCTGCCACGAATCTGAAGATTGTGGTACGTGCTGGTGCAGGTTATGACAATATTGACCTTGCTGCTGCTACGGCTCACAATGTAGTAGCTGAGAATACTCCTGGTCAGAATTCTAATGCAGTTGCCGAATTGGTTTTCGGTTTACTGGTATTTGCTGTTCGTAATTTCTACAATGGCAAGGCAGGTTCTGAATTGAAGGGTAAGAAATTGGGTATTCTTGCTTTCGGTAATGTGGGTAGAAATGTTGCTCGCATCGCTAAGGGCTTCGGTATGGAAGTATCTGCTTATGATGCTTTCTGCCCTGCTGATGTTATTGAGGCTGCCGGTGTTCATGCAGTCAAGAGTCAGGATGAACTGTTCCAGACTTGTGATATCGTTTCTCTTCATATTCCTGCTACTCCAGAGACTATCAAGAGCATCGATTATAAGGCTGTAAACCAGTTGCCTAAGGGTGGTATCTTGATCAATACTGCCCGCAAGGAAGTTATCAACGAAGATGAGTTGATTAAGCTGATGGCTGAGCGTGGGGACTTGAAGTTTATTACAGATATCAAGCCTGATGCTGATGCTGAGTTTGCTAAGTTTGAAGGTCGCTATTTCTCTACTCCTAAGAAGATGGGTGCACAGACTGCAGAGGCTAATATCAATGCTGGTATTGCTGCTGCTAAGCAGATTAATGCATTCTTCAAGGATGGCTGTACCAAATTCCAGGTAAACAAGTAATAAAAGAATAATAGGTGAGCTCGCAGAGGGTACTGTATGATAGTATCCTTTGTGGGCTTTTGTGTTTTATCATAGTGCCATACTATGTTAGCGTGGCACTCTAATACCTACAACATTATGGCAAAAATTAAACCTTTTAAGGGCATTCGTCCGCCAAAGGAACTGGTGGAACTGGTGGAATCAAGACCATACGATGTGCTCGATTCAGAAGAGGCTCGTGCCGAAGCTGGTGAAAACGAGAAGAGTCTTTATCATATTATCAAACCTGAAATCAATTTTGAACCTGGTACTTCTGAGTATGATACACGAGTCTATGAAAGCGCTGCTGAGAATTTCAGAAAGTTTCTGGAGAATGGTTGGTTGAAACAGGATGATAAGGAACAATATTACATTTATGCCCAGACCATGAATGGCAAGACGCAGTATGGTCTTGTAGTGGGTGCTTATGTAAACGATTATATGACGGGGGTTATCAAGAAACATGAGTTGACTCGCCGTGACAAGGAGGAGGATCGCATGAAGCACGTACGTGTTTGCAATGCAAATATCGAACCAGTATTCTTTGCTTATCCAGATAATCCGGTACTCAATAACCTTCTGGTTCGCTATGCTGCTACTGCACCAGAGTATGATTTCATTGCTCCTGTTGACGGATTCCGTCATCAATTCTGGATTGTTAGTGATGACCAGGATATTGCCACCATTACAGCGGAGTTTGAGAAAATGCCAAGTCTCTATATAGCTGATGGTCACCATCGTTCAGCTGCTGCAGCTTTGGTAGGTGCTGAAAAGGCTAAGAATAATCCTCATCATACTGGTCAGGAAGAATACAACTACTTTATGGCAGTTTGCTTCCAGGCAAGTCAGTTGACAATTCTTGACTATAATCGAGTAGTGAAGGACTTGAATGGTTTGACTTCAGAACAATTCCTCGATGCTTTGACTAAAAATTTCGAAGTTATTGAGATTGATGCAATTAATATCAATGTATCTGATGATGATGAAGGTATTCCATGCTATGAAAAGATGGAGTTACAGGAAGCTATCGATAAATTCGGTTTGGATATTTTGAAACCTGCAGCTCTTCATTCATTCATTCTTTATCTGGAAGGTAAATGGTATGGATTGTTTGCTAAACCAGGAACTTACGATGATGAAGATCCTATCGGTGTATTGGATGTTGATATTTCATCCCGTTTGATTCTTGATGAAATCCTTGGAATAAAGGACTTACGTTCTGATAAGCGTATCGATTTTGTGGGTGGTCTCCGTGGACTTGGTGAGCTGACACGTCGTGTAGATAGTGGTGAAATGAAGATGGCATTGGCACTTCATCCGGTAACTATGCAGCAGATTATGGACATTGCTGATAGTGGTAAGATTATGCCACCTAAGGCAACTTGGTTTGAGCCAAAACTGCGTAGCGGTTTGATAATTCATAAATTAGATTAAAGAGTTCGACTTATAAGTCCGACTATTCTACTGAATTTATGTAGGACAGTTTGGTTTATATAATTGGCGACTTAAATGGAATGATTGACGAATACAAAACAATAAAAGATCAAGTAGGCGAGGGACTGTACACTGAGAAAAGAAGTAAGTTCCTCGCTTTTGCTCGTCATGTGACATCTGTCGAAGAAGTGAAGGAAATTGTGGCAGGTTATAGGAAGAAATACTATGATGCCAGACATTGTTGCTATGCATATATGTTGGGTCCTGAAAGAAATGAATTCCGGGCGAATGATGATGGCGAACCGTCTTCTACTGCCGGAAAACCTATCTTAGGACAGATCAATAAAGCAGAATTGACAGATATTCTGATAGTGGTTATCAGATATTTCGGTGGTGTAAAACTCGGAACAAGTGGTTTGATAGTCGCTTATCGTGAAGCAGCTATAGAGGCATTGGCTCATTGTGAAGAGGAAATCAGACAGGTAGAAGAAATTGTGACTTACGATTTTACCTATCCTATGATGAATGATGTAATGAGAATAGTGAAGGAAATGAATCCACGTATTGTGGATCAGGTTTTTGATAACACCTGCAGCATAAAACTTTCCATTCGCAAGCGTGAGGCGGAACAATTGAGAACTCGCTTGAAGAAACTTTCGTTTGAATAAAGTTTCTCCAAGCGAGTTTTTGGTTTATATATTCTTTTCGTTAAATAAATCAGAATTGTTTCTGTTTTAAAAAACTGGAAGTTTTTGTATTTATTATCCGGATGCAATGGTTTTAATTTTCGGATGATCTTAAAGCTATAATTCCGGATAGCTTACATCTTCTAAGAAAAGAGCATTGCCTGGCATACTCTCGCCGGCATCACTTCTTGTTCCCTGATGCAAAATTTCAAGAAATTGATTCATGCTTATTTTCCCACGGCCTACATCAATCAATGTTCCTACCACAGCTCTCACCATATTGCGAAGAAAACGGTTGGCAGTTATTTCAAAATACCAGGATGTAGGGGAGGTCTGCACCCATTTCGCTTCTGTAACATGACAAATGGTAGTCTTGTTATCACCACCAGCCTTGCAGAATGCTGCATAGTCTTCATGCTGAAGGAAATACTTGGCTGCTTCATTCATTTTATTAAAATCCAATGGATAATTAATTTGGAGAGAGAAATGACGTTCAAATGGATCCTTTCGCGTATGTATATAATAATGGTAGGTGCGGGAGATGGCGGAGAAACGGGCATGCATGTCATCTGCAACAGGGAAAACATCCCATACAGATATATCTCTTGGGAGAATTCGATTCAGGCGATAAACCATCTGATCGCAGGAAATCGGAAGAAGTTCCTTTTTCGCAGACATATCTTTATTTTCATCAGAAGATAATTTTGCCTGATCTTTAAGTTCCCAATCAAAATGAGCTGCCATTTTTCTGGCATGAACTCCTGTGTCTGTACGTCCTGCACCTACAACTTCAATTTCTTTTCGGAGTAAAATAGACAACGCTCGTTGCAACTCTTGCTGCACCGTATTTGCATTAGGCTGAATTTGCCATCCATGATAGTTTGTACCATCATAACTAAAGGTAATAAAGTATCTACTCATAGCTGCAAAATTACGAAAAATATGCGATATATGCGATAATAATACCATTTTTTTTCAATTTTGATACAATTTTGAAAGAAAAATGGCAATTTGTTTTGCAATTTGGCAATAAATTTGTAATTTTGCGATTAATTTTGTAAAATTGATTATGACACAGAATATTTTTAGAGGGTTAGGTATAGCTCTTATTACTCCATTTAAGACCGATGGTTCGGTAGATTACCAGGCTCTGAAGAGATTGGTAGAGTTTCAAATTGACAATGGTGCAGATTTCCTTTGCATCCTTGCTACAACTGGTGAGGCACCTTGTCTTACTAAAGATGAGAAAGATAAAATCACAGAACTTGTCAAAGAGGTCAATCATGGACGTGTCAAGATTTTGAAGTACTGCGGTGGTAATAATACTGCAGCTGTAGTAGATGAAATCAAGAATACTGATTGGAGCGGTATTGATGGCATCCTCAGTATTTGTCCTTATTATAATAAGCCTTCTCAGGAGGGACTTTATCAGCATTTTAAGGCAATCGCTGCAGTTAGCCCTCTGCCTATCGTATTATATAATGTACCAGGTAGAACAGGTGTAAACATGAAACCTGAAACAACTTGTCGCATCGCCCGCGATTTCCCTAATATTGTAGCAATCAAGGAAGCAAGTGGCAGCTTGGAACAGGTAGATGAGATTATCAAGAACAAACCTGATAATTTTGATGTTATCAGTGGTGATGATGCATTGACTTTCTCTATGGTAGCCAGTGGTGCAGCAGGTGTGATTTCAGTTATTGGTAATGCTCTTCCTAAAGCATTCAGCCGTATGATCCGCTTGGAGTTCCGTGGTGAATATGAGCCAGCACGTAAGATTCATCATGCATTTACAGAGCTTTATAGCTTGCTTTTTGTTGATGGTAACCCTGCTGGTGTAAAGGCTTTGCTCAATGATATGGGTTTCATAGAAAATGAACTTAGATTGCCTCTTGTTCCAACAAGAATTGCAACTAAGCAGAAGATGAGCGATATTATCAAGGACTTGCGTTTCTGATGACATTAGCTTTGATTTTGCTCATTTTCTGAAATATTACCACTGAATTATTCTGAATTTCACTAACAGCTACTTTATGTCAGACGATAGAAGAATCATACATGAAATTACTCCGCTGATGGGAAAAGATGTTTTATACATTGCAGACCGTCATAAAAAGGAGTTTACTTATCCTATTCACAATCACTCTGTGTTTGAACTCAATTTTGTGGAGAATGCTAAAGGTGTCCGACGCATAGTGGGTGACTCACAGGAAATTATCGGTGATTATGATTTGTGTTTGATTACTTCTCCTGACCTTGAACATGTATGGGAACAGAATGATTGTCGCAGCGAGGATATCAGAGAGATTACTATACAATTTGACTTCAGTATGGGTACCGAAACGCTCTTTGGCAGAAATCCGTATTCAAGTATTACAAGAATGATGCAGGAAGCCAAGAAAGGACTTGTGTTTCCGATGAAAGCCATTATGAAAGTATATGGATTGTTGGATACTTTGAGTTCTGTCAAAGATGGCTTTTATGCCGTTCAGCAGTTTCTGACTATATTGTATGAACTTTCACGGTGTGATGGTGCTAAGACTTTAGCTTCTACCAGTTATGCGAAGGCTACTGTGGAGGATGACAGTAGAAGAATTCTGAAGGTAAAGAATTATATCTCTAAGAATTATATGGATGAACTGAGACTGCCAGAGCTTGCAAGCATGGCTGGCATGAGTCCAAGTGCATTCAGTAGATTCTTTAAGTTGCACACTGGAAGAAATATCAGTGAATATATTATTGATCTGAGGTTGGGTTATGCAGCACGAATGCTGGTAGATACTGCAAAATCTATCAGTGAAATCGGGTTTGATTGCGGATTTAATAATCTGAGTAACTTCAATCGTATTTTCAAAAAGAAAAAGGGATGCTCACCAAGTGAATTCCGTGAAAATTATCACAAGACTCGTATTATAGTGTAGTCTGTCTAGTGAATGGACTGTATGAATAGTGTTTTCTTCTGATGAATTTATGGCCTATGGCATAAATGCCTGTTATAAATATTAAGAATTGAAGAGAATTAAAGAATAAAACAAATAAATCTTCCATGTATGACTACTTGGGAGATTTATTTTGTTCTTTTTTACCTTTTCCGCAATCGTTTAAGTAAAAATCTGATTAAAAATTCTATTATTATTTTGTTTTACCGAAAATTTGAGTTATTTTTGCAAAGAAAATAGTTAATGGAATTCCCAAAAGGTTTTTCAAAAGCAAAATATTTAAAACTACTATACAATTATGAAGCAATTTATGGATGAAAATTTCTTGCTCGACACTAAGACAGCGCAGGATCTTTTCCACAATCATGCGGCTAAGATGCCAATCATCGATTATCACTGCCACCTCATCCCTGAGATGGTTGCGAATGATCACAAGTTCAAGAGCATTACAGAACTCTGGCTCGGTGGTGACCACTACAAGTGGCGTGCTATGCGTACCAATGGTGTAGATGAGCGTTTCTGCACAGGTACTGACACCAGCGACTGGGAGAAGTTCGAGAAATGGGCAGAGACTGTACCATATACTTTCCGTAACCCTCTTTATCACTGGACACACCTGGAGCTCAAGACAGCTTTCGGTATTGACAAGCAGTTGAGCCCTAAGACTGCACGTGAGATCTACGATGAGTGTAATGAGAAGTTGCAGCAGCCTGAGTTCAGTGCACGCGGTTTGATGCGCCATTATCATGTAGAGTGTGTTTGTACAACAGACGATCCAATTGATGATCTCCGTTATCACAAGCAGACCCGTGAGAGCGGTTTTGAAATCAAGATGATTCCAGCATGGCGTCCTGATAAGGCTATGAATATCGAGAAGCCTGACTTCGCTGAGTATATGAATAAGTTGGGTGAGGTTGCTGGTGTTACTATCTCAACATTCCAGGATATGGTAGATGCTCTTCAGAAGCGTCACGATTTCTTCACAGAGAATGGCTGTAAGTTGAGTGACCATGGTATTGAGGAATTCTATGACGAGGCATATACTGATTCACAGATTGAGACTATCTTTGAAAAGGCTATGCGTGGTCAGCAGTTGTCAGTTATTGAGGTTCGTCAGTACAAGCATGCTTTCTTGAGAATTTGTGCTGAGATGGATCATGCTGCTGATTGGACTCAGCAGTATCACTATGGTGCCATCCGCGACAATAACACATTGATGTACAATAAGTTGGGTGCAGATACAGGTTTTGATTCTATTGGTGAGTTTACTACAGCTCGTGCTATGAGTAATTTCTTGAATGAATTGAACGTAGAGGGTAAGTTGACTCGTACAATCCTTTATTGCTTGAACCCATGTGCCAATGAGGTAATCGCTACTATGCTTGGTAATTTCCAGGATGGTTCTTGCCCAGGTAAGATTCAGTTTGGTTCTGGCTGGTGGTTCAATGATCAGCTCGATGGTATGACACGCCAGATGAATGCATTGTCTGTACTCGGCCTTTTGAGCCGTTTCGTTGGTATGTTGACTGACTCTCGTTCATTCTTGAGCTATCCACGTCATGAGTATTTCCGTCGTTTGCTTTGCAACCTCCTCGGTAATGATGTAGAGAAGGGCTTGCTTCCTAACGATATGGAGAGTCTCTCTCGCATGGTTGAAGATATCTCTTACAACAATGCCCGCAACTACTTCAAGTTCTATTAATCGTAGAGCAGAATAGCAATTATACTAAGACAAATCCCTTTACGGCATCTGATGATGTTGTGGAGGGATTTGTTGGTTAATAACAGAAAACTTTTGATTATGGGGGTAATAGACAGAATACTACGATATTACGAAGATCTCAGAGAATTTAATTCTTCTAATATCAAGGATTTCCGAGGCAGAGTAAAGTCTTGGATAAAGATGGGTATGCTTGCCGGACGTATCTTCTATGTAAAGGATATGTGGGCCAGAGATGTGGCAGCATTGACTTTTGCCTCCTTCATGGCTTTGATTCCTTTTATGGCGATGATGTTTGTCATTGCCAGAGGTTTTGGATATGCATCCTTATTGGAATCCTGGCTTTCTACTACTTTTGAGGCACAACCGGTTGTGGCTCAAACTATCGTAAATTTCGTACATAATTATATCGAGAATACCCAGAGCAACTATATCATCGGTACGGGTATCGTGATGTTTCTCTATACTATTATCTCTCTGATGCAGAAAATAGAACTTACGTTTGATGACATCTGGCATACGGGTGAACGTTCATGGAAACAGATTTTTACGGAATATCCTACCATTCTGTTTGGTTTAAGTCTCATGATACTTTTTGCTTCGAGTATTAATGTATGGACGGTGAATATGGTAGATAATGTCGATAAGATAGCTGATATAGGAGAAACAATTCCTTCGTTTATCCTCCATTTGGCTGCATTCGTTCCGATGTTTCTGTTCTTTGTGTTCTGCTATTGTGTTATTCCGAATACCTATATCAGACTTCGCAGTACTCTTGTACCTTCTTTTCTGGCTGGTATCTGTATGACAGCATTGCAGTATGGCTATATTTATTTGCAAGTATTCCTTTCCAGCTATAATGTCATTTATGGTTCTTTGGCTGCCATTCCACTTTTTCTGTTATGGCTTCAGATTTCTTGGGCAATAGTGGTATTTGGTGCTTTGCTTTGTCATACGAATCAAAACATACATTATTATGATGGAGACCTCAGATATGATCGTCTTAAATTAGTGCAGCGTATCAAGGTTTGCGGAATGGTTATGCATTTGGTATGCAAGCAGTTTAATAATGGAGAACAGGCTTATACTCCTAAGCAGATTCATGATTTAACAGAAATACCGCAACAGATAGTCAATCAGGCAGTAAGAGAACTTTTGCATGCTAAATTACTGGTAGAGATTAGAAGCGAAAAAAAAGGTTGTTTTGAAGAATCTGTAGTCTTGCATCCGATAGAGAAGATAGATCATCTGACTTATGGGGTGATGATAGAACGCCTCTTTAACTATGGTGAGGAAATTTCTGTTTTTTCAGAAATAGAAAAAGAATTGAAATTGTGGAAAAATATCGATATCGTAAATCAGAAATTCGTAGATAACGGTAAGC
>CAMBBY010000023.1 GCA_945863825.1 uncultured Prevotella sp.
CGGATGCGTAACCGTGAGGAAGTGCTGGCGAAACTGAAGAAAGCTTGTCCGCTGGCAGCAAACATTTTTACCAATATGGTTGCTCCACACTTTGCGTTTATTGATACAGAACAGAATATGGGGGCTGTGGTGGTGGAGATGAAGGCTCCTGCACAGACGAACAGCATTGCCGACTATCTGCACGAGAAGGTGGTGGAGAAAGCCATGGAACTGATGAAGTATAATCTGAATCTGTATGTGGAGCTGGACGAGAAATGTCCGTTTGCACAATGGAAGAGTGATTTGAAAAATATGAAATAAGCATATGAATAACGAACTAACAATATCGACTCGTGGTGTTCAGATGCCCGAGTCACCAATCCGCAAACTTGCACCTCTCGCCTATAAAGCAGAGGATGAAGGGGTCAAGATTTATAGGTTGAATATCGGACAACCCGATTTACCTACGCCTCAGAAAGCATTGGACGCTCTAAAAAACGTGAACCGTTCAACGCTGGAGTATTCACCATCCCAAGGTTATCGCTCTTTGCGTAATGCCTTAGTGAACTACTATGAGCGTTACCAAATTAAACTCCATGCTGATGATATTATCATCACTTGTGGTGGAAGTGAGGCTGTACTCTTTGCCTTCATGAGCTGCTTGAACCCTGGTGACGAGATCATTGTTCCCGAGCCAGCTTACGCCAATTATATGGCATTCGCTGTTTCTGCGGGTGCGGTTATTAGGACGATAACAACAACGATAGAAGAAGGATTTTGTTTACCAAAAGTAGAGAGGTTCGAGGAACTGATCAACGAGCGAACGAAGGCTATCCTGATCTGCAATCCGAACAATCCAACGGGTTATCTCTATACGCAGAAGGAGATGAACCAGATTCGCGACTTGGTGAAGAAGCACAACCTGTATCTGTTCTCGGACGAGGTGTATCGCGAGTTCATCTACACGGGGTCGCCTTATATCTCGGCAATGCACCTTGAAGGCATCGAACAGAATGTGGTGCTGATTGACTCGGTGTCGAAGCGTTACAGCGAGTGCGGCATCCGCATTGGTGCTTTGATCACAAAGAATGAGGCTGTGAGGAAGACCGTGATGAAGTTCTGTCAGGCGCGACTCTCGCCACCACTGATCGGTCAGATTGTGGCAGAGGCTTCGATTGAAGGCACGGAGGCGTACAGCCGTGAGGTGTACGAGGAGTATCTGGAGCGCAGGAAGACGCTGATAGATGGGGTGAACCGCATCCCGGGTTGCTACACGCCCATCCCGATGGGTGCGTTCTATACGGTAGCCAAACTGCCGGTGGATGATGCCGAGAAGTTCTGTGCATGGTGCCTTTCGGATTTCCGCTATACGGACGAGAAGACGGCTTCCCTGACTCCATCAGGACATGTGGCAGAGGTAAAGGCCGAAACCATCATGATGGCTCCAGCAGCGGGCTTTTACACCACACCAGGCAGTGGCGTGAACCAAGTGCGACTGGCGTATGTGCTGTGTAAGGAGGATATACAGAGAGCGCTGATGATACTGGAGAAGGCGATTGAACAATATAATGCTATGAAAAATGAATAAACTGAAGGTGTTTGCAAAAGGGGTATGGCAATTTGTGTCGTACCTCTTTTGGCCTCAAAAGACAGATAAAACAAGATATGATTCAAATCGATAAACAGCTCATACAGCAACTGTTAGATCAAGCGGTTGTGAATCCTCGACTCCGGCAGAGTTACGACCTAAGAAATAATGAGGATGATGGCAGCCAGCGGTTGCTCTATGCCCTTATGCCTGGAACAAAGGTGGCTTTACACCGACACCCGAACAGCAACGAGACTTCGTCTGCTTGTGCGGAAAGGTGGTGGAAGTACTGTATGAGGAGGATTCTGTCGTTGCTGATTTCCCCATGGGCATGGATGCGCAAGATGTACCCAATAGCAAACGACTCAAGGAATCAGCACGCTACATGCTGGATCTTTCAATAGGGAACATTGGGTGTGTAGTACCCAAGGGGGCATGGCATACCATTGAGGTTTTGGAACCAAGTGTTATTCTCGAAACAAAAGAAGGAAAATACGGTGATGATGGAACGGAATCATTTGCGTAGTAAATCTTGATTATGAAGATAAATATTTGGTTTGATGATGGCAGATGCTCTCGATGTTATGCGCCATCTTTCGATAGAAATCTTGTCATAGCAAAGGAGGATGAACAAGTATGGGCTGAGTACCTCACCAAGAAAATTGGAGAGTTGCTTACTCCTGATGCTATTGATACTCCAGAGTTCAAGATGGCAGTGGAAAAGGTTCGAAAAGATCGAGAAAGAGCATTGAGGTTCGAACTCCGCAGAGAAAAGGAACGTGAGGATTACCATCGGCGTAAGGTGATGGCTCGTCCAAAGATTACCTTCATCCCCAAAGGACTGACTGTTGACTATGAGAAGGAGTATGCTGTTTTCTTTGACCAGGAGGTGTCATTTTGTCCTATAGACTCGGATGATTTCCTGTACCAGCTACGCCTGATAAACCGCTGGCAGGATAAGTCTGTTCCTCAGATTATCGAGATGGGCAGACCGGATGCTGCCTATGCGATAGCTATTGAGCTTTGCCGGCACATTCCATTATTCTTGAATCGAGACGATCTGCAAGAGTATATCCAAGAGAACAAGCCACGTATCAAAAAGATGATTGTCGGGAGTTTCTCGGCTTTGGCTTCATCCGTGAAAGCATGGAACAACGAGGAGAAACGCCTGTATGTGAACAACTTCATCTTTGAGCAGTCGAAGCAATATGCCGACTTCAAGGGATTGCAGAAGACGCTCATACAGATGATGATCTCAGAACCTTTTATAGGTGAACCTATACAGGTGACTCGTGAAATGAGTGATGAAGAGGAATATCAGGCACGTCAAGAGCAAAGACGTAAAGAATTTGAAGAACGTGTCCGAATGGTTGAAGAACGAGAAGCAAAATCTCTTATCCCTCTGAACCAAAACTATGAGTCGATGATCTTCAACAGGCGTAATGTCACATGGGATCTCACTATCATTGATATACAAGTAATCCGGGAAGCCAAACTAATCAAAACTCTTGCTGAAATCGGTGACTATATTACTGCAGCAACAAACTTCCTGCAACTGACCAAGTCCATGTGCAAGCACTTCATCGAAGACGAGCATTATAACTACTTTGATGACCTGTACGCTCCCGAATACACCATCCATGATCTTGTAGATTATTTCAACAGGCTCATCAGCCAAGGGAAGTTACCCGAAGATGTAAAGAACTACCTCCACAAAAGATGGGCAGAAATCCAGACCTACGAAGCCTGCACTGATTATGGCTTGCTTAGTCGGTACAAGCTATAAATCTTTCAAAAGATATGTCAAGCAAAAATGACTCCAACTGGTATCAAAACTATGAGGCTCTCAAAGCCTACATTCTTGAGCGCGGTCATCTGCCAGATAAACATGTGGTAGAGAACCGCGCTTTGCTTTCCTGGGCGAAATACCAGAGGAAGAAGATAAAAGAAGGTATACTTGATGACGAGAAGCGAGAAATGTTTGAAGCATTACTCGCCACTCGATCAACCGAACATACTGGGGGAAGAAGGAAATTATAAATATCGATAAACTAATCATGAGAATTATAGGACTATACATATACGATTCACCGTTCAAGTCTGTCAATAAGGTGTTGAAGAAAGGATGGTATCCTTTGGGTTATTATCCTGAGCCCGAGGAGGGAACTGAGTACGTCATCCCTAAAAGAGGCGAAACTATTGCCCACCTATATGACTTGCATAAGACTCCACATATTGAGGTTTCATGTATTGTCGGTAAGAATGGCTGTGGTAAATCTACTTTGCTAGAGGTGTTGTATCGAGTGATTAATAATTTCGCTCTATGGGTATTGAGTGATAAAGCAAAGAATAACCATGGTCGCCACCTGAATTCAGCGAAAGGTGTGTATGCAGACCTGTACTATGAACAGGGAAACAAAGTACATAAAATCGTATGCAAAGATACCGAGATAAAGTTTTTTGTTGAGAATGCGAACCATATTTTGACAGAGTACATATTGCCGAAAGAAACAGCCCGCTTAGATATATTCAATGAATTTTTCTATACGATAAGTACAAACTACAGCCTTTACTCTCTTAATGAAGATGAATATGTTGAAGCATTAGAAGACAATAGGACAATAGATGGAGACTGGGTGGATGGCATGTTTCACAAGAATGATGGCTACCTTGCTCCGGTTGTAGTTACTCCATTTCGCGACCACGGCATAGTGGATATTGAGAATGAGAATAACCTGGCTCAGCAGAGAGTAATGGCCATCGCATTGTTGGATTATGCGCAAGGAAATAAAAGCTTTCTGCAAGGATATATTCCGACAGGTGTAGTCTATAATTTCAATGGTACGTATAGGTCTCAGCGCGAGAAAAATTATTCAGAAAATTGGAAAGATCTTTTTAATCACCAACCAAAAGAAACCGTAAGTAGTATTGTTGCTAAATTTTCCGATAAGTGGAAAGCCATATTGAAGGCAGACAAATATAAGGTTTCGGATGATGTAAAGGATATGTGTATCTACTATCTTGCATATAAGTCTTTTAAGATTTGCATGAAGTATGATGATTATTGGAACATGTTCGGTACAGACTCTCTTTTGGAGCATAACAAGAAAAGACTTGTAGCAAATCCAGACGGAAACGGATGGATTAATTCAAATAATGACAAATTTGAATCTGTTGTTCAAGCGCTTTCTAACGAGAAGAACAAAAGCCATATTTCATTGAAGGTACGCCAGTGTCTGAAATTTGCAGAGGGAGGTATCTATACTAACAAATTTGATTTCGTAGAATTGAAGAACATCAAGGATAAAGCCGGATATGCAATAGAAAACTTTGACGATGCGGTAAGGGCATTGCCTCCAGCCTTTATGAATCCGCAGTTGAGAATATGCAAGACCGATGCAAACGGGGAAGCTATAAAAGGAACGGAAATGTTTATGAAGAGAATGAGCAGCGGCGAGCGTCAGATGTTATACACGTGCAGCTACGTTCTTTATCATCTGAAGAATTTGCAGAGTGTCGTAAAGTCGGATAATTGTCATCCGTATAACTACGTCAATCTGATTTTTGACGAAGCGGAATTGTACTTCCATCCAGAATATCAACGCAAGTTCCTTGATATGCTTCTGAAATATATCGAAGGCTGTAATTTGGATTCGGAAAAGATCCTGGGTATAAACATTGTAATTGTGACTCATTCGCCTTTCATTCTGAGTGACATGCTTGTACAGAATACGCTGTATCTTACAGAGAATGGCCCTCGGGTGCTTGCCAAGCAGACTTTTGGCGGAAACTATTACGATATGCTTTGCAATAGCTTTATGTTTACTGACTCTGCAATGGGCGAAGTTGCAAGACAAAGGATTAAAGAGTGGATTACAGAGAAGAACAGGAAGCAGGAGGTGGACACAAGAGAGATGACTAACCTCATTGGAGATCCGCTGCTTCTGAATTATTTGACTTCAAGAATATATAGCGAGCATGTACAAGATTAATAAATCGCAGAATGAACTCGCGGTATTGCGGAATGGGTACTTCATCAGCTTCAAGGACTATGTCAGAAAGGTAATTTATCCGTTTGTAAGAGATGATTATCGCGAATCTTTCACAAAGTCCGTAGGTCAAAAACCGAAGATGTTGCTGACTATGCGGGTAAATGATAATTCTCAGACTTACAATTTCCTGACCCAATGCATGAATGATGATACGTTCTTGCGGAAGGTACTTGCCGGTTCTGTACAAGAGCAGATTGATTTGATACAAGATTTAATTCAGAATGGACATATTGATTGTATCAAGAATCTAACAAAAAAACGAGCAGTTTCGAACGGATGGCATGATGGTGATACGGTAGATGACTTTAATACCATAATCAAAGAGATCTTTGTGACGCGACTATTTGATGGGAAGAATTTGGCCGATGAAAATTGTGCTTTAGACAAGGATTGGTTTGTAAAAAATCTCGGGTTGAGAATATGCCCTTATTGTGGTAGAGCATATATTTACCGAGTAGTAAAGGCAGGCAGGAACGGACTGGTTTCTGTAAAGCCTCAGATTGACCACTTCCTTCCTAAAAGCGCATATCCCTTCCTCGCTCTGAGTTTTATGAACTTGATACCATGCTGTTCACAGTGCAATATGAGTCCGTGTAAAGTGGATAATGACCCGTTGGATGATAGTCATCAAAGTATAACAAAGCTGATGCATCCTTATTATTTTGATGAAGAGAATATCCTTTTCAGATACGGACTTCAATCTGCTGATTTATTTAATTCAGACAGCTATTTGGTTGGTGTAGGTTATTCAACAAGGGATTATAAGCATGGATATAACCATTTTTTAGCCATTGACAAATTGTATGCTGAGCACAGACAAGAAGTGTGCAACATGTTTGGTAGAGCAGAGGCATTTCGTGCAGCAACAAATAACTTATACAGTGGCGTTGGCGTTTCTAATCCCTCTTTTCCCTTGTTGTCGTATGCCATCTTAGGCTATGCTCTCAACCCTGATGAAGAGTCAAAGCAACTTTTGTATAAATTCAAGAAAGATATACTTTTACAGATGTTTAATTCTTCTCCAGTTGGTAAAACATACTATTATGATTGGCAAGGAGTAGAGGCGATTTTTCATACATGATGTTTTTACACCAACATCATCTTACTATTTTGAATTAACAAAAAAACTCAATATATGGATAGATTCGATTTCTATAAGATGAATAAAGATCGAGAAGAAGCATTATGGAGGGATGCAATCATAATTTTTGACACATCTTCTATTGGTTCTATGTACTATCTTGTTGAAAATGACAGGAAAGCATTATGTGACATTCTTAGTTATCTGAAGGACAAAATCGTAATTCCAGCTCAAGTGATGTATGAATACAAAAAGAATAGAAATAAATTTATACAAAACCCAATAGTCGAGCGTTATGGTACCCCTAAGTGGTACTCTGACTCCACATTGTCTGATAATCTGCGTAATTTCTTTAATGATTATAAATCGTCACCACATTTCCATCCATATTTTGATGCTGAGGCAAAGAAATTATTTGAGGAGAAATTACATGACTATTGTTCTTCATTGTCCGATATGAAAAAAATAGTGAAGGAACAACATGAAAAACGTAAAGGAGAGATTTCTCTTATGTCAAAGACTGACGAAATTCTAGAATCCATTGAGAAAATGAATATTAGAAAACCATTCTCTTTTTCTGAGCTTATGGAGATTGCGAAAGATGGTGAATTTAGGGCGAGAAATACACTCCCTCCTGGTTATATGGATGTAGATAAAAAGATCGGACTTCAAAAATATGGAGACTTGATTGTATGGAAGGAACTCTTGGCTGAGGCAATTAAGCAAAAGAAGCCGGTAATTTTTGTTTGTGATGATACCGAAAAAGGGGACTATTATGAAATTCATAAATCGGGTACGCCCCCATCAACTCCAAGACATGAACTTATCAAAGAATTTTTTGACTGTACAGGAGGATTAGATATTTGGTTCTATACATGTGCACAGTTTATTGAACATTTGGAAACACATTATAAAGACTCTACCATTCTTCCTTTATTTGATGGACTTGAAGCAGTAAAAGATGTTTTGGCATATCAAAGTCTATCTAAATCACATAAACTAACAGATAAAGATCTTGCAGTTGTTAAGTGCAAGCGATGTGGCCAGATATTCGAAATAGATCTTTCCGATTATGATATTGAGTGGTCTAGTAATGGATGTGACGAAAGAGGAATGGGTGCTGAAGAAGAATGGGGCGCAGATATTGAAACTTGTTGTCCAATGTGTGATAACGAAGTGAAGATTACTTTGTCTGTTTGGGAATATCCTGTTGGAGCAGTCAACTACACATCGAGCGATAGTGAGGGCGCATTCCTAATAAAATGTCCAGACCCTGGTAGATATTTTGATGTCCACGATGGAGAGGAACCGTGTATTATGTGTGGCAGAATGGCGCATCTTGATTGCAATGATATGTGTGAGGAATGCCATGATGAGATAGAATGGAAGATGAGCAGAGATGACTAAAAAAAGCCCCACCGACATCACGTCGGCGAGGCACATCCATAAAGACTCATTTGTTATTTGCTTCTTTTGCCAGTCTTCTGGCTGAGAGCACTTCCTGCGACACTCTTGGAACTACTGCCATAGCGACCATCCTTGAGAATCTTAGAAGCTGTAGAAGCAACCTTGGCTGAAGTTGTTTTGGTATTCTTTACCATAGCGTTCAAATTTTAAGGTTTGACTCGTGACAACCTGCCCCTGTCACCTTAGGGCTCTTCGCTCAGGCGGAGAGAATGCCGAGGTTCTTAGCCTCAGAGATTGCTTGGAACAGGTACTAACTGTGCATCAACCTCAAACACGTCTGTACGAGTGTTGCAGCTTTTGCACAGAGGTACAATATACCAACTCTTGTCACTACTATAAGCTTTCTGGACATGAGCACCTACAAGGTTGCTACGACCAGACAACTTACAATCAGTTGCCGAACATCTCGAAGCGGTCTTTCCACTCTTGTCCTCCCAGTAATCAAGCCAGGAGTCGTAACCTGCTGGACTTGAAAAACGGCTGGATCCGTTTACATTTTTTACTAGCATAATATTATATTTTTTAATGAGCATTCTTCGTTGAACACTCACTCATATACCAAAACCGTTAGTTTCTGAAGAAATAATGAACAAAAATGAGACCATTATAGTAGATGGCGTTCAACTTCTGCGTATAATAGCCAATAAAGATAAGGACAAACAATCTGCTGAAAATGCCCTTGATCTTTTCATTGGGCATTTTTACCCCTTAATAAACGCAAATGTTGAAATACAAGCCAGTAAATTAGGATATAATGAGAAAGTTGCTTTTGAAGCAATTCAATGTGCTTTCAACAAAGTATGGATGTATCCGTCTTTTGATATGAGAAAAGCGCATACCAAGAATCCGGAGAAAGCAATAACTATTTGGCCTGTCTCTTATACACATCTCCGAGCCCACGAGACTAAGGCGAATCT